>CAYUOD010000564.1:0-2213 GCA_964446225.1 uncultured Acidimicrobiales bacterium
CACTACCCGGAGCAGACGCTTCGTAGTTCTTGGCGTATCAGCCAATCTCGCTCTACTTGGCTACTTCAAGTACTACGCGTTCTTCACCACTGCGCTCGCCAACTCGACGAACCGTATTGGCCTTGAGTCACAGATTCCGTTACTCAACGTGATCTTGCCTGTGGGGATTTCGTTCTACACCTTCCAGGCCATCAGCTACGTCGTGGACGTCGGCCGCGGCGACTCGAAGTCGATGCGGTTTTTGGACCTGGGCGTATATCTGACATTTTTCCCTCAGCTTGTAGCCGGGCCGATTGTGCGAGTCGGTGAATTCGTCCCCCAGATGAACCGGCGCGCCGACGCCTCAGCGGTGTCTTCGGCGCGGGCCATCGGGCTCATCACAGCGGGACTCTTCAAGAAGGTGGTTATCTCGAGCTATCTCGCCTCCAACATCGTTGATCCTGTTTTCAATCAACCCGCCGACAAGAGCGCCCTTGAGGTGCTGTTTGCTGTCTACGGATACGCGATCCAGATATTTGCTGACTTCAGCGGATATACCGACATCGCCATTGGTTGCGCTCTGCTCCTCGGATTCAAGTTTCCGGACAACTTCAACTCTCCGTACCGATCGTTGACCCTCCAGGACTTCTGGCGGAGATGGCACATGACCTTGTCGCGCTGGCTGAGGGACTATCTCTACTTTCCTCTGGGCGGTAGCCGCGGGAGTCGCTGGTTCCACTACCGAAACCTCATGCTGGTGATGCTGATCGGTGGATTCTGGCACGGCGCGGCCTGGAACTTCGTGGTCTGGGGCGGCATCCACGGAACCGTGCTCGTGTGGGAGCGCTGGCGGGTTGATCGTGGCGTCTCCAGCAATATGCCTGCGTGGATACGTTGGCTCATCAACTTCAACATCGTGTGCCTCGCATGGATCTTTTTCCGCGCGCCGACATTCGCTGACGCGAAGCTGATGTTGAGCCGTTTGATCCATCCTGGGGCGGCCCCACTGGTCACGGTCGGCGTCGTGTTGGTGATTGGGTTGTCTCTGGCAGCGCAGTTCTTACCACCTGGCTGGTCGAACGCGCCGCGTAAGCGATTTGGTGACCTCCCTTGGATAGCGCAGGGGGCTATCTTTGGGGCTGCCCTCATGGTTATCAGCGCGCTGGGACCCGTGGGCGTAGCCCCGTTCATCTATTTCCAGTTCTGATGCCATCTGAGCCACAACCGTCACTGCTGACCACTCGCAAGCTTCTGCTTCTGGGACTTGTCGCGCTTGTTGTGGCGGCACTCATGAATGCCGACTCATTGCTGCGTGATGCAGAAGCAAAGCCATTTGGTCGCAAGCGCGATGTGTCTGTCGCGGTCTGGGAGCCGGTCCAGCAGGTATCGGACGCGCTTTATCTGAATCGACCTCGAATGTGGCTGGACGATCTGCGGGACCGCGAGTTCAGCAATCCCACCGAAGTCGCTGATGCCTCGCCGATCTCGAACTCATCAGCCGGCGCTACCGCCACGAGCACTTCGGCGCCAACTACCACCAGCGCGCCTACGACATCCGTGCCTGCGGGGACGGACCCTGGTGTGCCAGTTGAGACCACAACGCCAGTTGAGACCACAACGTCGACTGGGCCCACCACAACCACCGTCGCGCCAGTGCCTCGCTTGTTTACGCCCACTGGTGAGGAACCGCTGGAGCTGTGGGTGGGTGGCGATTCGATGGCTGCGGTATTCGGGAATTCCCTCGTACGTGCCGCTCAGGACACCGGAATCATCACTGCCGAGTCTGAGTCGACGCTGTCCAGCGGACTCGCCAGACCGGACTATCTCGACTGGCCCGCCCGCCTGAGTGAGATCGCCGACACCGAGGACCCCGATGTGCTGGTGCTCATCCTCGGCGCAAACGACGTGCAGGGCATGGTCACCGCCGACGGAACCATTGTGCAACCAGACGAGCCCGGCTGGGAGGCCGAGTACCGGCTCCGCGTTCGGGACGCAATGAGTCGAGTTGCCGATGAACGTCGCCTGGTCGTTTGGGTCGGCCAGCCCATCATGAGATCTGAGAGTTTGTCGAGCGATATGCGCAAACTCAATGGCATTTACGCCTCAGAGGCCGCTGCCAATGACGATATTGAGTTTCTTGAAAGCTGGGACCTTTTCGTGGACGGCGACGGGAACTATACTGATCTGCTCGAACTTGCAGATGGCAACGTTGTGGACCTGAGGCTGAACGATGG
>CAYUOD010000565.1:0-2205 GCA_964446225.1 uncultured Acidimicrobiales bacterium
GGGGAATGGGCGAAGTACGTTGACGTGAACGGACCCGACGCTGGCCCCGTCATTCTCACGCAGATAGTCAACGGCCGCTTCGATGTTTTCGGCTGCAGAACCAAGAGAAACGAAGACCACGTCGGCATCGTCTGTCTTGTATTCCGTAAGCGATCCGTAATAGCGCCCGGTGAGATTGGCGAACTCCCGGTAGGCGAGCTCAAGGAAGTCTGCGATTGGCTCACCGAAGTTGTTGCGTCGGGCGATGACACCGTTCATGTAGACGTCTTGGTTTTGCACCGGACCAAGCAGCATGGGGCTCTTGAGGTCAATCATCGCTGGCACGCGTCGACGCGTTGGGCCGAACAACACCCGTTGCGCGTCAGTGGGGCAATCGATGATGTCGTCTGGTGCGCCCAGGAACTCGCGGAGTAGCTCGGACTCGGCCTGGTAGAAGGTGCGCTCAAGATGAGAGGTCAGAAATCCGTCCTGGATGTTGATTCCAGGGTTGAGCGAAAGCTCGGTCACGCGGCGCAAGATGATGGCCTGGTCTGCCGCCTGCTGGGAGTCCTTTGCGAACAGCATTATCCAACCGGTGTCGAGCGCGGCGTAAATATCGTCGTGGCCGCAATGAACGTTCAGCGCATGCTTGGTGAGTGCCCTGGCAGCGACTTCGACCACCATCGTGGAGAGCTTTCCCGGAGCGTGATAATACTGCTCGAGCCCGTAGACAAGGCCCTGCCCCGAGGTGAAGTTGACGACCCTATGGCCGGTCACGGATAGGGCTATTGCCCCACCCTGGGCCGCATGTTCGCCCTCTGTCTCCACGGCGATCTTCGAGTTCCCGAAAACGTCGAGCTTCCCTTCGGCGAAGGACTGCTGATACATCTCCCCCATCTCGGTGGATGGAGTGATCGGATAGAACACGCCCCCCTGGGTAATTCTCGCTTCGGTGTAATAGGCAACGAGTTGGTTGCCGTTGGTGGTGATGCGAGTCCCTGGGAACCTCGGTGCTGACATGTTTGCATCCTTTGTCGGATTTCTACAAAGCCCTACAATTTCGAGACTATCAAGCCTCAATGATGAGGAACCCTGCGTGCCTGAGGTCTCTTCCCAGCTGCATCGAGGCTCAGATTTTCAGCGGGGAAGTTTAAGCCTAATCAGGTGGCGCCATACCAGGAAGGGACAAAGGTCACTAGACGCTGGCGGGGCATTTCCGCACAATGGTCATGGACGGATCATGGAGCGAATTGTGCGCAATGACGAGTTAGCAGCGGCTGCACGGGAGATCGTGAACGATCCGAGCCTGAGCTTCCATCTTCGACGCCATCAACTTGCCGCGCTGGCAGAGGCCTCACTTGGGTATCCCGAGATCAGCGCTGCTTGCAGCGACGCGTTGGACAAGCAGATTATCTGCGACCTGTTCGAGGGCCCAGCCCCCTATCGCCCCCGTTACGTGCTGCCGGATTACGAGAAGGCGCTGAGGCAGGGCTCGGAGTTTCTGGAACTCGAGCCCCCTACCGATCTCGATGAAGCGCTGAACTTTCTGCTGATTCTCTACACCCAGGTTCCATCGATAACGGGCTACCCGGTGTATCTGGGTGACCTCGATTCGTTGCTGTTGCGCTTCGTGGACGGGGTCTCCGACCATGATCTGTATCACTCGCTCAGGCGTTTCTGGATTGCCCTCGACCGCGTACTTCCAGACGCGTTTGTGCATACGAACGTTGGCCCGCGAGACAATCGAGTACTACGCGTGATTCTGCGCCTGGAGCGCGAACTATTACAGGTCGTCCCGAATCTGACCCTCAAGGTGGATGCCCAACTCACTCCGGACAACCTCATCCAGGATGCCGTCGAGACCGTATTTCTGAACGGAAAGCCGCACTTCGTGAATCACGAACTCATGGTGCGCGATCTCGGAGAGGACTACGGCGTTGTGAGTTGCTACAACTCGCTCAAGGTGGGCGGAGGCTCGCACACGCTCGTTCGTCTCAATCTTAAAGAGGTTGCACAGCAGCACAACGGTGATCTCTCCAGCTTCTTCTCGACCACGCTGCCCTACTTTGCTGAGCTCACAGCGGAGTTGGCCGAGGCCAGGATTCGTTATCTTGTCGAAGAGGCGCGGTTCTTCGAGCACGATTTTCTGGCCAAGGAGGGACTCATCTCTCTGGATCGATTCTCGGCCATGTACGGAATCTACGGCCTTGCCGAGTGCGTCAATCT
>CAYUOD010000566.1:0-2205 GCA_964446225.1 uncultured Acidimicrobiales bacterium
TTCGGCGACACCCTTGGCCTCCGCGGCGGCGGCACAGACCTGATCTTTCCGCACCACGAAGGTGAGATCGCCCAGAGCGAGTCGCATAGCGGAAAACCCCTTTCACGCCATTGGATGCACGTCGGGATGGTGGCCTACCACGGCGAAAAGATGTCCAAATCGCTCGGCAACCTCGTGTTCGTGCAAGACCTCCGCGAGCGCTACGACCCGCGCGCTATCCGTCTGGCTGTGCACGCGAGGCACTACCGCCACGGCTTCGAATGGTTCGACGACGATATGGACGCCGGTATTGATCTGCTGGAACTCCTCAAGCTGGCAGCAAAACGCGAGACCGGTCCCGATCCCAAGAATTTTGAGGCCGAGTTCCGCCGCTGCATCGACAACGACCTGGATACGCCCTCCGCTCTTGAAGTGCTGTCTGACTACGCTCAGAGCATCGTCGACGGCGGCACCTCAGCCGGCGCTCCCGCAGCGCTCAGGTCTGCTGCAGCTCTTCTCGGAGTGGAGGTGCCGGACTAGGTCCTGGCTTTAACAGGCTTCCCGGCACACCTTACGTTCGCCAAACACGCAATTTCGTAGGCTCCCTCAAAGCTGTCAGGTCCATCGACCTGCCTACGAACTTGAGGTGCCACACATGCCCAAACGACGCGTCATCCCACTACTCCTCGGAATTCTGCTGCTCGCAGCTGCCTGTGGCGAGAGTGGCGCTACTGGCGACAATGGCATCGCCACACTCACTGACACCGACGAAACGACGGTACAGAGCAACGACGATTCGGAATCAACTGACGAAGGCGATAGTGAGCAAGCCGCTCTCGAATTTGCGCAATGTCTCCGCGACGGCGGTGTGGATTTCCCCGATCCGACGGTCGACGAGGAAGGCAACCCGAATTTCGACGCGGCATTCCAGGCGGCGCAAGATGGGACCTTCGATGCAAGATCTGAGGAGTTCCGACAAGCACTCGCCGATTGCGAAGACCTCATCGAAGGGTTCGCGTTTGGGCGAGGTGGCGCCAACATCGGTGTAGAGCAGATTCAAGAGGCGCTGCTGCCTTACACCGAATGTCTTCGAGATGAGGGCCTAGATGTGGGCGATGTGAACCTGGGTGGTGGCCAGCCAGGCGCCGACGCCGGTGGCGATCAACAAGGCGGCGGTCGCCGAGAAGGTGGCTTCGACCCTGCGGCCCGCCTCGCTGCATTTCTCGGCTTAGACACCGAGGATCCTGAAGTTGAGGCCGCCATGGCCACCTGTCAACCCATCCTGATCGAACTCATGACGTCGATCGCGCCGGGAGGGTGAAAAACCCGCTCACCGAAGGTACCCCTGAGTCGACCGACGAGTCCGCTCAACGCATAGAGACGCAGCTCGAGTTGGACCCAACCGCCGAATTGCTTACCGCTATGCGGGCGAGCCAGAAGCGCCGCTGGGTCGCACCTCTGGTGGGCTTCGGGCTTGGCTGCGCCATCGGAGCAGCCGCTTGGGCCAGTTGGACGGCGAACGGTGACAACGCCGACTCAGCAACAACGCTCGCCGTTGACCTGACTACCGTGGCGGTCGAGACACGCGATCTTGCGACCTACATCGACTTTGATGGCTCGCTCGGATTTGGCGAGGCCCTGTCGGTGACGAGCACCCTGAGCGGCACGCTCACCGCGGTACCTGAAGCAGGTACCAAACTCACCAGAGGCGACGTCCTATATGAGGTAAATGCTGAACCGGTCGTCATGTTGTACGGCGATACACCGAGCTGGCGCGACCTCAATAGTGCGGCCGAGCCCGGTCGTGACATCGTACAACTGGAAGCCAATCTTTGGGCATTGGGATACACCGTGGATCTGGACGACGGGAACGGGCCCTATCTCACGGTGGACGACGAGTACGACTGGGCCACGGAGTATGCCGTTGAGCAGCTGGAAAACGATCTCGGGCTGCAATCCCCTGATGGCACTTTCGAGGTGGAGCGCGCGATCTACGTTCCAGGCCAGATCCGCGTCGACTCCCCCATCGTTGCTGGCGCGCCCATCCAGCCAAACACGAACGTCCTCACGGGTACGGTAATTCTCGAAATCAGCGACATCGTCGACACCGACGCTGCTCTGGTGTCTGGACAAGAGGAGCGCCCTACCGAGCGTGTGACACTTGCGGTGTCCACAGACAGCCAGGCTGAGTTCAGCCTCGGCGAAATCGTTGAAATAGAACTCTCT
>CAYUOD010000567.1:0-2205 GCA_964446225.1 uncultured Acidimicrobiales bacterium
CATGAAGAGGTCGAAAGAGCGCTGGCTGCCGCCCGTTTGGATACCGGCCACCCGATCCATCTTGGTGGGCGTCTCCAGATTCTTGAAGTAATGAGCTTCATCGATGAAGAGATGATCGACCCCCAGTTCATCAAACAGCAGGCCATCGTCCTTCTTGCCCTCGGCCAGGAGCTCCTTGAGTCGAGATTCACGGTTGGCCTTTTGCTTTTCAATCGTCTTAATGAGGTTCCGGTGACGGCGCTCCGAATGTCCCCCGGCCGTCTCGGTCAACAACTGGTCGTATTCGTGGATCTGTTGGCGCAGAAACTGCTGCTGATACTCCGGTGACATACCAATACGCTCAAAGGAGCTGTGGGTCACGATAATGCCATCCCACTGGCCACTGGCGATCTTGGCGGTGAGACGTTTGCGGCGATCGCGCGACATATCCTCTTTCGTGGCCACCAGCAGATGAGCGTTCGGGTAGAGCTGCATGAACTCACGCGAGAACTGCTCGAGCATGTGATTGGGCACGACGAACATCGGCTTATGAATCAGACCGGCCTGCTTCATCTTCATGCCCGCCGCGGCCATCGTGAACGTCTTCCCGGCCCCCACGGCATGGGCCAGTAGCGTGTTACCGCTGCTCATGCTTCGCCAGATCGCATCCTTTTGGTGCGGGCGAAGGTCGATCGTCTGATTCATTCCGGGAAACGCCAGGTGGGATCCATCGAACAGGCGAGGGCGCAGATTGTTGTAGATATCGTTGTAGAGGCGAACCAGGCGTTCTGATCGATCCGGATCGGCAAACACCCACGCCTTAAACTTCTCTCGCAGGAGTTTCTGTTTTTCTCGGGCCGCCAGCGTCTCTTCTGGATTGACAACTCGCTCATCGCCCTCGGGCGTGTGAATCGTGTCGTAGATCGTGGGACTCCGCAGGTTGAGCGCCAGTTCAAGCAGTTTCAGTCCACCGATTCTCGCCGTCCCAAACTCGGACGTCGCGGCGACCGACTGCGTGACGGCCGGGGTGCCATCAACGCTCCAGAGAGCATCCTTCTTCAGGTGGTCGATCTGGATGGCCTCGCCCGCTACGTGAAACAGCTCGCTCGCAAAGGTCCGCAGATCGGACGTCGGTATCCAGGGCGAACCGAGATTCGCATCAATATCACCGGGAAGGACGTCGGGTGGCTGGACCGGTTGAAGTTGCTCGACGTTTCGCTGAAACTCCGGGCCGCTCGACTTGGCGCGCGTGAGTTTCTCGCGCACGTTCCCCGAGAGGTAGACATCGGCCGTTTCCCACGCGCCGGTGGCCGGGTTGAGATAGATCAGGTCGCCAAGCTCCGAGATGATGGCTGCCGGGTCCTTGCCGTAGAGCGCTGCCATCAGCGCCAGGTCGACGCCGCCGTGTCGATCGAGCGAGACGAGCAAAGCCTCTTCCGCGGTGTGGACCGCGTCGATTTCAGGCTTTCCCGCCACCACATCCTGACCGAAAATCGCCGTCTTCGTCGCCTTGCCGGTGACTTCATCGTAGCCCTCCAGCGACATGACGAGCATGGCGTCCGGGTCTTCCCGAAACTTCAGCAGGTTCGGCATCCGGCGAACCGTGGTGCCTCGGGCGGTCTCAGTGAACGTCGTCTTGTTGATCGGTCCGAACCGCTTGACGAATCGATCATAGATCTGGCCGAGCGACTTACGCGTGGCATCACGCTGACTCGTCGGCCAGCGCTCGTTCTGGGCTTGAAGCACGAGTCTCGCGGCATCTCGCAGCTGGATCAGACCTGCGATCCGTTTGCCCAGCGTCGTGCCATCGGCATGCAGCTGGGTGCTCCCGTGGATCAGGGGTTTTGCGACGCCGCCATCGATCTGCATGATCGCCCCGCCCTCGGCAATGAAGAGGCTGCCCTGGCTGATATGACGAAGCGCCGGTGGCCGAACGAAGGGGGCGGTGTCCTGCTGCTCGGTCGGGGCTGTGCTTGGCGCCGTCGTTCTTGGCAGTTGGTTGACGGCCTGGGCGAGCTGCTGCGGCAAGTTGCCGGTTGCCTTGACGCTGTATCCCGAGTCACCGCCGTAGAGTGAGTCTTTGGCGCTCCAGGCGCCGAGCACCTTTTCCGGATGGTTGAGGAAGTACCGATTGACGGTGACCTGGGCGTCACCGATGTCGAGTGGAGCCGTTTCGAGCCACGCCGGATCGACGTGCCCGGCGGGCTGCTGCGGGGCACGTTTTCG
>CAYUOD010000568.1:0-2204 GCA_964446225.1 uncultured Acidimicrobiales bacterium
CCAGACACGACCCAGGCACGAGGCAGGCCGCGTGCCGCGAGAACCTCACCCAAGCGTCGGGCCATCGCAGGATCGGGCGAACCCAGCAGGTAGTGGCGCACCTGGGCGGGATTCACCAGTGGACCCAGCAGATTGAACATCGTGGGCACCCCGAGCTGCACGCGCACCGGTCCGGCGAAACGCATCGCGGGATGGTGACGCTTGGCGAAGCAAAATCCGAGACTCGTCTGCTCCAGGCAGTATTCAACGCCCTTGGCGCCGATGTCTGTGGTGATACCAAGAGCAGCCAGCGTGTCAAAGGCACCACTTGACGAGGAGGCCCGCACATTGCCGTGTTTGCACACAACTCCGCCAGCGGCCGCGGTCACGAAACAGGCCATGGTCGAAACGCTCAACGCATGTTGGCGCCTGCTCGGAGCGCCGCCGGTGCCGACGATGTCGATCGCACTCGGTGGTGCGCTCACGAGCACGGCATTCGAAATCATCGCGTCAATGAACCCGGTGAACTCGTCCACCGAAAGACCCTTGGCCTTCATGCCGACAAGCAGTCCACCAAGCTGGCCGTCTGTGGCTTCCCCAGCCAGAACGTTCTCCAAAACGAGACGAGCGGTGGCTGCGCTGAGATGCTCACCACCGCTGATCGCGGAAAGTACGGTTGACCAACCGCCTATTTCTTCAAATTCTGACACGACTCTCCCACTGGTACGAGTCGCAGACTAGCCGCGGTTTCTACGCAGTTTTAAGCTGACGTGCAGCGGCAGCCCGACGGCGGCGCTGCCGGATTATGCGCCGACGCTCCTTCTCGGTTGCGCCACCCCACACGCCTTCTTTTTCGCGATAGGTAATCGCGAACTCGAGACAGGTGTTCTGCTGTGAGCACTGAGCGCACACAGCCTTCGCACTGTTCGCCTCGTCTTCAGGCGTTGGGTAAAATATTGCAGAATCTAAGCCGCGGCACGCGCCTTGGAGTCGCCATGCGATGTCCATTGTGGAGATCACTCCCTTTGGGGGGTATAGGGGGCTTGGAGGATCGGTGAGCGCAATTTGGCGCCCGAAAGATTGTGGTACAGGAGACCGCCTCCCGCAAGCACTTTTTCGCAATTTTCACGCCGAACGCGCTCAAACTGCCCCAGTGAGGTCCTTCAGGAGTTCCAGCTGCGATTCTGGCCCCAATTCATGGCCGAATTGGTAGTCGTCGTGCAGAACTACGAGCGACACATTTCCGTCAGCAAACTTCTTGATCTGAGCCTCAGACAAGCGCCAGGTGACATAGTGCACCGCCGCGGTCGTCTCCTCGCGGGTGAGCTGCGATTCGTGCTGAGAATCGGGTGTACTCAGAATCTGCTCACCGTCCGCGAGCTGAATCGCCACTGAACGTTCGATGCCAACGAGTTTTGGCAGCCATTCCCGCAGCTGAGTCTCACTGGTGAGTTCCAGAAAGAGCGTTGCGCAGAGCTGTCCTTGGGACGGGACAAGTGGATTGTAGACATCCAACTCAGCCTGGATGCCTTCGTCCGACATGATCTTCTCGGCCCTGGCCATCTCCTGAATCTGAAACCGGACCGTCTCGCGATTCTCAAACAGAAGCGTTACAACCGGACCCACCGCGCACCGTCTGCGCTTCTTGAGTTGGATGATGTGATCTCTGAACTCTTCGCGCTCGCGTTCGTAAGCGCGCAAGTCAGCAATATCTTCGAGTTGCAACTGTTCTGACACGGCAATGCCTACTTCGGTTTAGAGTCGGATTCGGGTGCGATGCCATAAGCACGGGCAAGCACCTCAAGGGGATGTTGCGTGAGGCGTCCTGTGTCCTCAGTGATGCCACCGTTGGCCAGCGCGCAGTCGCCAACGACGACCTCCGAGTCATGTTTCTCAACAGCTTTGGAGAGATCAGCACCGACAGCTTTTGCCATCTCGTAGTTCCGTTCCTTGAGTCCCCACATTCCGTCAATGCCAGAACACTCGGATACGAACTTGATCTTCGCGCCAGTGCGCTTGAGCAGATCACGACCGCGGATGCCCACTTCTTGTGCCTTCAGGTGACATGACGCGTGGTAGGTGATCTGCTCTGGCACCTCACCGGGGAACTCTTCATCGAAGAAGCTTTCGTCGTCTCGTCTCAGGCGATCGAGATACTCGCAGGCGTCATAGGTGTGCTCGGCGACCAACCTGGCGTCATCAGTGTCGAGGTAGTCCGGCAGGTC
>CAYUOD010000569.1:0-2203 GCA_964446225.1 uncultured Acidimicrobiales bacterium
TTGTCATTTCGACCAGCGGGACGACTCGCATGGATGCAGGAGGTAGAGCAATGCAACTAGGGCAGGAAGCCCGTAGGTAGAGTAACGCAGGAGCAGTTACCGAGGATATTGCCGAGAAATCTTAATTTATATACGCAACAAAATGACTTATAAGCAGATTAATAAATACTTAGAAAAGTGGGCTATATTTGGCTTAATAATATTTCTTCTTGGATATTTTATTTTTTCTTCATCAAAATTACATAATACTTTATTTTATATTGGTATTTGCATTCCTGTTGTACTACTAATACCCTCCTGTTTTAAAAACATAAAGCCTCAATCATGGCTTGCAGTATCAGCTCTGGTTTTTGCTTTCTATCTGTTTTTAAGCAGTTTATGGGCTATTGATTTTTCTATAGGGAAGTCGCTAAAGTTTTTAAAATACTTATTTATTTTATATTGCTTGTTTGCCGCAGTGTTTGTTTTTCAAAAAACAAAGCCAGCCAATACAAAACTATTATTTATAGCGCTTGTAGTCGTTGGGTCGTTAAGTTCAATCTACGGAATATACGATCATTTTAATAAATATATTTTACAGTCTATAGACCCGCTGTTATACCGCTACAATGATCCTATTCACTCTGCCATGCTGGCGGGTTTGCTTCTTTTGACGTGCTTTTGGCTAATGATTGATAATCATAATTACAAATACAAGTTTATGTATCTTGTTTTATCAATACCTTTAATTGCGCTGATATTTTTATCAAAAGCGCGAGGTCCACAGTTGGCTTTATTTATTGCGCTAATTCCTCTTTGTTATTTTCAAGTTCAGAATATTAGAAAGCATCTTGCTGTACTTATTGTCCCTTTATTCGTTCTTAGTTTGTGTATAATTTTTTTATTGTTTTCAGATTTTGCTAAAGAACTATTCAGTAAGGGGTTGTCAATTCCTTATCGACTGGATATCTGGTCGGCATCACTTAAAGAAGCATTTGATCATTTTTGGTTTGGTCAAGGTGCGACAAGAAAGCCGGCACCATTAATGGCTTCAAATATTGCCTTTGATCACAGCCACAGTCTTGCATTAGCCATTTTTAGAATGGGTGGTATTATAGGCTTGATATTATTTTCTATTAACCTGGTTTTATGCTTTGTTGCAGGTATTAAAGTTAAAAAATCAGTACATCATCTTTGGGTTATCTGGTTGTTTTTTGGTGTGATTTGCCTGATGACAAATGGTAAGTATCCATTAACAAGACCTTCCACTACCTGGTTAGCTTACTGGGTACCTATGGCCTTTATTTGCGCATCATTCTCTAGTTTTTTACCGATTAAATATCGACGATAAGCGGATATATCCACGCTACTGTGGGGGATATTCACTGGTTCTGCACTTTTGAGTCCTCATCCCCTCGGTTGTGAGGAACACACTTGTCTTAACGCATTAATCCTTTTAACGATTACGTCTTTTTAAGCAGCCTGTGTGGTAGCGAACTTTAACACTGGATGTACTAATAATTATGGCTATGTCAACGTTAAGAGTTGAAAATATTATTTATTTGAAGTTTTTTTTAATAAAAACAGCCATAGACTCTTGGGTTGTTTTCAGCTAGTAAGACGACAGATAAAATACAAAAATTTCATCAAAATCTTGTCATTTCGACCAACGGGAGAAATATTTATGCACTCAATTAAGGTTTCCCCACTGGTCGAAATGACAAACAAGGTGTTTATAATTCCACATTTAACAGTGACATAGCTAAAAATAATGAACATTTCTAAGCTGCTTGTGCGGCAGTGAACGGCGTGTTAGCTTCAACATTTTTTGTTTATCGGTTCATCCCCACGGTTGTGGGGAACACACCTGCTAATTCCAGCCCGTTAACAGATGAAAACGGTTCATCCCCACGGCCGTGGGGAACACATACAATAAACTACCATCATCAAAGACAATGACGGTTCATCCCTACGGCTGTGGGGAACACGGTTCCTCTGGATGATAATGTTGCTGGCGTTGCGGTTCATCCCCACGGCTGTGGGGAACACTCGTCCAAATCTGACAGTTTGAACACCGGCTACGGTTCATCCCCACGGCTGTGGGGAACACTTCTTGAATAATAATATGGTTTTCCAAAACAGCGGTTCATCCCCACGGCTGTGGGGAACACAACAGTGCGCCGAGTACAACCGGGTAGTAAGTCGGTTCATCCCCACGGCTATA
>CAYUOD010000570.1:0-2200 GCA_964446225.1 uncultured Acidimicrobiales bacterium
GAGCCGTCGCTCGGCGTCCCGAGGTTGGTTGCGGCTCCGTCTCCTCGCAGAATGAGGCCAACCCGGCTCAGTTCCTCAGAGAACTTGCTGGCGATGCCGTACGAGGTGAGGATCGCGTCTGCGCCTCCCTCTATGACCTGAGCGAGTGTGCGGGCTGGATCCTCGAATCCTTCACACGGGCCGTCGATGAGGCCGTGATCGAGAGCAACGATGACGACGCGGCCATCGGCAGCGAAGATGTTGTTAAGGCGACGGATGGTTGACATGAAATTCTCCATGGGTCCGGTCGGCGTGCCGACGAAGTCAACCTCGGCCATCCGTAATTATGTTGTAGGTGCTGCGCAGTAGCTCGATGTTTTCAGCGAGATTCTCCGACAGCACGTCGACCATAAGTATATCTAACTCCTGCTCAGAAGTCAGGGCCGAAATCTGTGCTGAACACTCATCGGGTGTCCCGTGAATCTGGTACTGCGCAAGGAGTTCGTCGGTCACAAGATCGCCGAGTTTCATAGCGTCGTCTGTCTCGGCGATCCGCTGCATCTGATCGTCGTCGAATCCTAGAGAGCGCAACACACGCTCGGGCGAGTCCTTGAGAATGAAGGCCATTGTGTGGCGTTGCTCATCGAACATCTCTGGCGTGTAGGAGATCCGACCCAGGTAGATCCGGTCGGCCCGGGGCAGCTCTCGTTTCGCCGCCGAAGCGATATCAAAGGCCGCGCTGAGGTCCGGTTTGACGGTGAGGAGCAGGCCGTCAGCCTCGCGTCCGGCCAGCTTTAGCAGCAGTGGTCCACGGCTGGAAATCCAGATCGGAATCTCGTGCGGACCGGAGCTGAGTTGGGCTTTGTCGAGCCGGTGGACGTCGCCCTGCCAGCTCACCCGCTCTCCGGACCACAACTCCCGCATGGCGGCCATCGTGTCACGGACGACGCGATACGGGCGCAGACGTTCGATGCCCATGGGGTCAAGCACCATGGATCCACCAGCCACAAGAGTGACGAGCCCGCGACCCTGCGAGAGTTCGTTGATCGTTGCGAGTGCAGCTGCTGACACTGCTGGGTGGCGGGTGTAGCCGTTGGTGACCGGCCCGATCTTGATGCGTTCAGTACCGCGCGCTATTGCGCCGAGGCAGGCGTAGATGTCGGGATGGAATCCTTCGTCAGCGACTAGGCAATAGTCGTAGCCCACACGTTCGGCTTCGATGGCGATCTGGATGACATCGTCTGCCGCCATGAGCGGAACGATGTGGATGCCTGCCTTTAACATCGTTCCTCGACCTAGCCGGCTTCGGTGGCACGGTGGCCGAAGCGTTGGCCACCATCGATGATGATGTGCTCGCCGGTTATGTAGTCCGCCTCGACGAGGAACTTCACTGCCCCTGCCATTTCTTCGGGAGTGCCCCACCGCCTGAGCAGCGTCTTGTTTGCTGTGCGTTGGTAGCGCTCATCGTCGTAATCGTGGGGTCGGAGTGCGGGCCCGAACACGACGGCGTTGGCTCGGATTGTCGGCGCAAGTTCAAGAGCCAGCTGGCGCGTGATGGCCAGGATCGATGACTTTCCCACTGCGTGGGCCATATAGCCAGGCCACGCTTCGAACGCTGACAGGTCACTTACGCTGACGATGGCTCCACCGCCGCGAGCGAGCATCGAGGGAGCGACAAGGTTCGAGCAGTAGAAGGGTCCGTTAACCAGAGTCCTAATGGTCCTGTCCCAGACCGCGAGATCGGAGGTGGGGAAGGGGTCATTGAGAAAGATCGAAGCGTTGTTTACGAGTACGTCGATGCCGCCGAACCTGTCGGTCGCTGACTGCACCATCGACTCCACCTGCGCGTAGTCTCCAACATCTGCAGCGAGCGCCATAGAACCGACACCTAACGCTTCGACTTCGGACGCCGTGGCCTCTGCCTCATCGACAGAGTTGTTGTAGTTGATCACCACATTCGCGCCGGCTTCAGCGAGCGTGAGCGCAATGACTTTGCCCACGCGCTTGGCGCTCCCTGTTACGAGTGCAGTTTTACCTTGTAGGTCCATTGGTGTTAGTCCGTGTTTTTTGTTCGCCAGTACCGACACGGAGCCGACGCCAATTGGCGCCGGCTCCGCGGGATTTCTTGGGTTCTTCGAGTTGAGAACCGGTGTGAGACCGTGGCGGTCTAGTAACCGATGCTCTCGTCGATGAACTCGTTCGTGATGATGTCCTCGAACGT
>CAYUOD010000571.1:0-2197 GCA_964446225.1 uncultured Acidimicrobiales bacterium
GGCGTTGGAGGGATGGGGGCTACCAGGTGTCCCAGTGGGTGAGGTCGGCCGCAGGTTGGCGTTGGGCCACCTTGAAGTCGGTGCCCCTCGTGTAGGCCACTGGAATGAGTCCGATCTGGGTGAACGAGTCGTAGGGAATCCCGAGGATCTCGGCCGCTTCCTGCTCCTTGGGCAGATGCAGCGTAGTAAACGCCGTCCCCAGGCCACGCTCGCGGGCGGCCAGCATGAAGCTCCACATCGCCGGAATGATCGATCCGTAGGCGGACGCACCCATGAAGTTCGGCAGATTGTCCAGGCGACCCTCATGCAGCGGGATGAACAGTACCGGCGCCTCGTGCATGTGCTCAGCCAGGTAGGAAGCAGAGCCTCGCACAAACTCCATGCGGTCGGCCCTCGTGTCGCCGTCCTCGTACTCGGCGCCGGGCATGTTGATGTACCCCTCGAAAACACCCCGGTATAGGTCTGCAATCGCCTGCTTCTTCGCCGGATCAGTCACGAACATGAACTGCCAGCCCTGGCGGTTTGAACCACTCGGGGCCTGCAGCGCGATGTCGACGCACTCCATCAGGACTTCGCGCGGAACGTCCCGTTCGAAGTCGAGGCGTTTGCGTACGGCACGGGTGGTAGTGAGGACTTCGTCGGCGCTGAGGTTGAGATGCATCCGCTGTTTCTAACTGTTCAAACAGGGTAATTGCGAATCGCTACATCTCCGGACGGTGCAGACGACCAGTGAAAGGTGATCCTGCGTCGACTGATCTTCGTTTTGCCGCTCATTGTGGCCGCCTGCGGTGGTACTTCGGGAGCAACCGAACCCGAAGGACCGAGCTGCGTTCCGGGTGATTTATCGTGCGGACTGTTGCAGGCCGAGGACATCGCATATCTGTTTAGTGACACTGCTACATTTACCGCCGAGGCGCAGACCACCACGCTCGAGGGAGCGGACTGGTGCGGTGTGAAGACACCGTCGCCGACGGTGAACCACTCTCTTGTGCTTACCGGCACCCTCGAAGGCGAGAACTCGCAGCTTTCGATCGTGAGCAATGTTCTCGAGTTCCCGCCGGGCCAGGCCGAGGAGTTTCTCGACGTTATCGGCTCGTTGGATCAGGGCTGCGACTGGATCGAGGGTGGTGTGCTCTTCCAGTTCTTGGACGTCGTTGATCCACGCCTATTCGCCGAGGAATCCACTGGTGCCCTCTTCAGAGTTTCGCCGGGTAGCACGGCCCAGAACATCCAGATCTTCTGGCTGCGGCAGGGCGATCTCGTGCAGTCAATCGCGTTCGCCCCGTCCATCAGCGCAAACGACCTGATCGACGCGATTCTGGATGTCGCGAACCAGAAACTGCAGGCCATTAACCCTTAGCGACTAGTACTTGGCGGAGAGAAGGGCGTCGAGCGCTTCCTCAACACCGTTCTCGCCCGGGTCATGGTGCGTCATTCTGCTGAGCCACGACGCGGCCACCCAACCCTGCGCCACTGAGCCACCGTCGCTATGCTCGGGCAGATCCTTGTTGTTGTCTGCGAAACGGGTGATGACCTGGCTGATGCCTGGCTCAACTTCCTCGAGTCGGGCCTCGACAATACGCCGCGAGGGGAGCGCGCCGACCTCTGTCATCCGCAGACCCTGAATGTCTTTGGGCGGGAGATTCGGCACATTTAGATTGAGCACCGAGGCCGTCGGAGGCGGGGCGGACATCATTGCCTGCACCGCACAACGTGCGACCATTGCCGCGGCCTCGAAGCTGTGTGTGGCGAGATCCTCATCTCTGGGCACCTCTTGGCTGACTGCAATGCCATGCAGGTTGCCGTTTCGTGCGGCAATCGTGGCCCCGACAGTTCCCGAGTGGTACACGGCCCGCCCTACGTTTATGCCCGGATTGATCCCCGACACGACGAGTTCAGGAGACGGGCCGAACGTGCCCAGTCGTGCGAGCAGTACCGCAAGCGACGGAGGCCCCTCTACGGCGGCGACGTAGTGCGCCTTGACGCCTGGCATTTCGGCGTCGTGAACTCGCGGTGCCTCAAGATGGAAGGGCCCAACCGCGGTACCGGCGCCCGAGTGTTCGGTTAGCGGAGCCACGATCATGAGCTCGCCGAGGTCCTGAACAGCTTCAGCCAGAGCGCGCAGCCCAGGAGCAGTAATACCGTCGTCGTTCGTAACGAGAATTCGCATTCCCGCACGCTACTGGAGGTCTGATAC
>CAYUOD010000572.1:0-2193 GCA_964446225.1 uncultured Acidimicrobiales bacterium
TCACAAACCGTTTCTGTCCTACGTCCATCGTGACTCCTCGTCTCCGTATTCTGGACCCGCCAAATGTGCGTTCATCCGGTATTTACGGTATGGAAATTTTCGTCAGCGTACCATGGACCTTCGTCACCTCATCATGGGTCTAAACGCCCAAAGAACCGAAGAATTGCGCCTGCCATCTGTACGCGCGGCGCCTCACCTGAGGGGATCACGTCCACTGCCGGTATAGAGGTGTGAATCTGTCCGGGACACTGCAGGTGCTCTACGTCAACCCCGGCTGACCGCATTGCCACCGCGTAAGCGTCGCCCTCGTCTCTGAGGGGATCAAATTCGCTCGTGACCACGATCGCCGGGGGAAGCCCGGAAAGGTCAGCCGCACGCAGTGGCGAGGCTCTGGGGTCTTCGCGTTCAGACTTGTCGGCGTGGTGATCCCAGAACCATTCCATGAGGGCTCGTGTCAACACGTATCCGTCGGCGTTTTCGGCATAGGACGGACGAGTGAAGTCGCAATCGGTGGCTGGGTTGAGCAGCACCTGCCCAGCGATGTGTGGCCCACCGGCGTCCCTGGCCATATGGCACACAACAGTGGCTATGTTGGCGCCAGCGCTATGTCCGCCGACCACCAGCTGATCTGGGACTCCGCCAAGCGCCTCAGCGTTCTCCGCGATCCATTTCAGCGCCGCGAATCCGTCGTTCACTGGAGCGGGAAACGGATGTTCAGGAGCATGGCGGTAACCGACAGAGACAACGATCGAGTCGGACCGCACGCAGAGGTCTCGACAGAGTGGACCGTCTGAATCCGGCCCCCCGAAGACCCAGCCTCCGCCGTGGTAGTACACCAGGGTCGGGTGGGGCCCGAGGCTGTCTGGGCGATAGAGGCGGTACTGCAGGTCGTCTTCGGCGCCGGGCAGCAATCCGTCCACGATCTCACCGACCTCGGGTCCCGGTGGCCGGGCGGCCGACATCTGCTCGACGAAGGCACGGGCCTCAACGGGTGACATTGTCTGGATCTTGGGAAGCTCCAGGAGTGCCATGAATTCAAGCATCAGGGCCACGTCGGGCTTCACTCTGCACACAACACCGTCGTTGCAATGGGCCTTGTCCACACCGCTGAAGGTGAAGCCCAGGTAGTCACGGTTCACAACTTCGTCGCACGTCTCGCGATACCTGCCGACACCACCGATATAAGGCAGGAACACCCGTGTCTTGCCGGGAACATTGGCCCCCATGTACCAGGAGTTGGCCTTCGAAAACAGGGTGAGATCGGCGAAGTCGTTGACATGTTCGACCCAGCCCGCTTCAGCGGTCTCGGTGGGTTCAATCACCTGAAGATCCTCATATTGCATGTGTTCCAGAACAGCGCAGATCCAGTCCACGTGCTGCTCGATGGAGACGACCATGTTGGACAAGACCGACGGACTACCAGGACCGGTGATCGCAAAGAAGTTCGGGAAATCAACTGTCGTCAGGCCGAGGTAAGTCTGCGGACCCTCGGCCCATTTCTGCTTGAGGGTAAGCCCGCCGCGTCCCTCAATCTCGACGGCCACGAGCGCGCCGGTCATCGCGTCGAACCCGGTGGCTAGCACGATCACATCGAACTCGTAAGACTCCGCGACGGTGTCGATGCCGGTCTCGGTCACAGACGCTATGGGATCGGCGCGCAGATCACGTAACCGCACGTGATCCAGATTGAACGTCTCAAAGTAGTCGGAATCCAGACACGGCCGCTTTGTACCAACGGGGTAGCTCGTCGGACACAGCAGCTCGGCTGTTTGAGGATCATCAACCTTGGCCCGGATCTTGTCGCGCACGAAGTCGGCGAACGTGGCGTTGGATTCCAGATTCGAAACGATGTCGCTATACGCGCCCACGATCTGGAACAGGTCCCCAGCCGCCCAGACCTCTTCGTAACGTGCCTCGCGTTCCTCGGCGCTGACCTGCATCGCCCCGACTTCAACGAGTTCCCTCGCCACGCCACCGCCTGAGACCTTTGCGGCCTCGCGGTACTCGTGATGGTCACGAGCAAACTCAGCGAGCTTGTCTTCGGGTACTGGCCCGTTGTGGGCGGGGAACGAGAAGTTGGGGGTGCGCTGAAAGACGGTGAGTTCTGAAGCCTGCTGGGCAATCAGAGGAATGGACTGGATACCCGATGACCCGGTGCCAATGACTGCCACCCTCATACCCGTGAAGTCGACC
>CAYUOD010000573.1:0-2190 GCA_964446225.1 uncultured Acidimicrobiales bacterium
GATCAATCTCGAACGGACACGCTCCTGGTGTCCCCGCAGTAGCACAATCCCACCGGCCACTGCCAGAAGTGGAATGCCAAGAGCGAGCCATCCGAAGGCTGCGCCAGCGCCATCAGAGATGGCTCCACCGACAATCCCGGTGCTGTCCTGGGCGACGCCCTCAACAAAAATTGCGCTACCCACAAGCAGTCCGAAGACGATGAGGAGAATGCCTGCGAGGTCCCGTTCGTGGCCCTTCATGCCCTCAGCGGTCGTGCCGCGAATCGCTGCGCCCCGCTTGGATGGAGCCTTCTTTTTGGCTGGTGCAGACTTCGTGGTGGACTTGCGCGACTTTGCAGTTGGGGTCGACGGCTTCTTAGCCGCAGATTTCTTGGCAGCAGGCTTCTTCGCTGAAGATTTACGCGAACCCCCGGCATTCTTTGCGCGTGAGGTCGTGGACTTTGACTTTGAGCTGCGCGGTTGAGTAGTCACGATACCCAAAATGGTAACAGCGGGATGGACACGATACGGGGCAATCGAACGCTAGGAAACACTAATCACAGAGGGGACGATCATTGGTCTGCGCCTCGTAAGTTCGCCAACTGTGCGCCCAGCGGCCCTTCGCATGACTCGCGCTATCTCAGCATCGGTGGGCGTCGAGTTCCGAAACAGCCTACGCAGGTCCTTCGAGACCTCCGCTATGACTGCAGCCACGACAGCGTCTGACTCGGGCAGGCTCACCCAGCCGCGTGTCTCAATCTGCGGACCACCAAGCAAGGTGCGGGTGACCGAATCGACGGCCACGGTTATCGAGACGAACCCGTCAGCGCCGAGAGTCAGGCGGTCTTTCAGGACGGCCATCGTCATGTCGTCCAGAATTCCGTGGGTATGTCGGTAGCCCGACGGAATTGCGTCCTGAACCACGCTCACGGCGTCGTTCTCAAGTAAAACCTGGTCTCCGTCCAAGGCAAGGTGCACGTTCGCGCTCGGAATGCCCTGTTGCTCCGCAAATCTGGCCTGGCGGGTCAGATGTCTGAACTCGCCGTGTACAGGAAGGAAATGTTCCGGTTTCGCAGCTTTCATGAGCTGGCGCACCTCGCCCTGCCGGGCATGACCGCTTACATGAATATGGAAGTCGCCACTATGTACGACCTCGCCGCCCTGGCGCATCACCCCGTCGATGAGCCGATTGATGTTGTACTCGTTGCCGGGTATCGGATGACTGCTCAGCACCACCGTGTCCTGGTCGCCAATCTTCACAAACTTGTGCTCACCGGCCGCCATAAGAGGAAGCCCAGCGCGGAACTCTCCCTGACTTCCTGTGGACAGAACCATAAGTGAGCCAGGCTCGTAGCGGTACATGTCCTCGGGTTCCGCGAAATGCTGATCGTCGATTTGCAGGACACCCATACCGCGTGCGATCTCGAGGTTGCGGCGCAGTGAGCGTCCGACCGGAATGACCACGCGGTCAGCCTCGATCGCGATTTCGCACAGCTGCTGGATGCGGTGGATGTGGCTCGAGAAACAGCCGGCAATAATGCGACGGTCGGGACGGGCGTGGATAATCTCACGCAGTGCCGCACCGACAGTGCGCTCAGACGGAGTGAATCCCTCATCCTCGACGTTGGTCGAGTCGGACATGAGCAGACGGATACCGGGACTCTTTGCGAGTTCGGCGATGCGATCCAGGTCACTGACCCTGTCGTCAATCGGCGTCGGGTCGAGTTTGTAGTCGCCGCTGTGCAGGATCAGGCCCTGAGCTGTGTAAAAGACCGTTGCGAACCCATCCGGGATGGAATGGGTGATCGGCAGGAACTCACACTCGAACGGTCCAACTTTGATCCGTTCGTTGTCTTCGACGATCCGCAGATCTGAGCCTTCCAGCAGGCCGGCTTCATCCAGCTTCGAGCGCACAAGTCCCAGGGTGAACTGGCTGCCGTACATCGGGACATTCACGATGCGCCTCAGCGGAACGACTCCACCGATGTGGTCCTCGTGGCCATGACTGAACACGACTGCTTCAATCCGGTCAACGTTGCGTTCGATGTAACGAAGATCGGGCAGGATCGTGTCGATGCCGGGTGTGAGCGGAGTCGGGAACATGATCCCGCAGTCCAGGATGACTATGCGATCATCAGATTCAACGGTCGCGCAGTTGCGGCCAATGTCGGAGAGCCCCCCGAGAAACGAGACCTTTACGGATGGGCTCAC
>CAYUOD010000574.1:0-2185 GCA_964446225.1 uncultured Acidimicrobiales bacterium
TTGGCTTCATCTCATTTCGACTTGGTGGCACTGACGGTGTGTCGATCGTGGCATCTCACTGGCTGCGCGCATGTCGCGAACTTGGCCATGAGGTTCGCACGATTGCCGGGGAGGAGCCAGCCGACATTATTTTGCCAGGGCTCGCGATCGACGCCCAAACACCCCCCGATCTCGCCGCAGTCCGGTCCGCACTACAAGGCCTGGATCTGGTTATCGTCGAGAACCTCCTTACGATCCCCCTGAATCTGCCGGCAAGTCTGGTGGTAGCCGAAGCTCTTCGGAATCGCCCCGCGCTATTGCATCATCATGACCCGCCATGGCAAAGAGATCGCTTCGCCCATGTCACGGAACTCCCAGTGGATGACCCCGCTTGGCGCCACATCACCGTAAACATAACGACTGCTCGCGAGTTTGGAGAGCGTGGCATTACAGCAACAGCAATCTGGAACTGCTTCGACCCGCCGACGCACGCAGGTAACCGCCAGCGCCTCAGGGCCGAGTTC
Organism: uncultured Acidimicrobiales bacterium; assembly: GCA_964446225.1. Taxonomy (GTDB): domain Bacteria; phylum Actinomycetota; class Acidimicrobiia; order Acidimicrobiales; family Poriferisodalaceae; genus CAYUOD01. The sequence continues at coordinate 504 of CAYUOD010000574.1, forward strand.
AATGTCGCCGAATCTGAGCTCCTCGCATTGCATCCGGTGCGGGCTATCGAACGCAAGAACATTCCGGCGGCGCTGAATTACTGCGAAGAACTTGGCGCCACCTACTGGCTCATGGGAGAAGCTGAGGAAGGCTACAACGACACGCTTGCCAGCCTGCTGGAGACCACATCAGCCAGAATTATCCGCGGAGCACCGATGCATGATCTCGCTGATGCCTACGCAGCCTGTGACTTCGTACTCTTTCCGTCGCTCTACGAGGGTTTCGGAAATCCACCATTTGAGGCCGCTCTGCACCACAGGCCAACGGTCGTGGCCGACTACCCGGTGCTACGTGAACTGGCCGCGATTGGTCTGCAGTTCTTCGACGTCGAAGAACCGGCTCAGCTCAGGGCGTTCCTGAACGACCCCGACGCCGACCTCATCGAGCGCAACGAGCAGCTGGTCAGAACCAAGCTGAGCTGCGCGGCAACCAGATCACAGATTGAGCAGATGCTCCGCCACTTTGGGCTAAGCGCGGAGTAGGGCAGACTGAGAGCATGAGCGAAGACCCCGTACGGGAGAAAAGGGCAAAGATTCTGCGCTTCTCAGTGCTGGCGAAACGAATCGGCTACATATTTCTCCTCATCTCGATCGTGCTTGTGGGAATTGGAGCCGTGAACCGATTCACGCCGGGAATCGCCACCTCCGCGACCATCTTCTTCTTCGTGGCCTTGGCGCTACTCATGCCAGCGATCATCCTTGGTTACGCGGTCGCAAAGGCAGAGCGCGAAGATCCGCTGACCGCCCGATGAGTAGGCTGACTCCACCGTGACATCTCCTCGCCTGCCAGCAGCTCAACGCAGACGACAGCTGCTTGATGTGGCTCTGCAGGTATTCAGCGATCGTGGTTATCACCAGACCTCAATGAACGACCTGGCCGAGGCAGCTGGAATCACAAAACCGGTGCTGTACAGGCATTTCACTTCCAAAGAGGAGCTGTATCACCAGCTTCTTGAGGACGTGAGCGAGCAGCTCGTCACGCGCATCACGCGGGCCCAGATGGGCGTCGACTCACCGCGCGCAGGCGTCGCCGCCAGCTTCACCGCATATTTCTCGTTCGTAGCCGAGGAGCGGCGGACTTTCTCGCTGCTGTTCGGATCAGGCGCACCGCGGGAAAGCGATCTGGCCCGCTCGGCCCGCAGGGCAGAGAATCGTATCGCCGACGCAATCGCCAACATGCTCGATGCCGATATTCCGGTCGCCAGGCGGCGGATCATGGCCAACGGCATATCTGGCTTGGCCGAAGGCGCTGTGCGCAGCTGGATGCACGATGACGGGAGTCTCAGTGCGGCCGAACTCGGCGAGATGATCACCGCAGTCCTCTTCGACGGTGTATCAGCCCAAGCTGTGGAACTCACCTAGTCCGCCATTTTGTGGGAAGCGTAACCCCATCCCATATGACGTAATGGCGCTACGCCTCCCAGGGTTCTTCGGCGCCTAGGGAACTTCGATAGTCGCGAAGATACGTCTTCCAATCGCCAACGACACGACCGGCACAGCCAGCAACGCGAACAGTGACGCGCCAAGTGAGATAGACGGAGCGTCGATGGGGATGTCCGAGATGCCTGTGAACACGACCTCCATATGTCCCCGAATCGAGAACAGGGCCGCCCCCTTGCTGAGACTGGCAACGGTGGCCTCCC
>CAYUOD010000575.1:0-2170 GCA_964446225.1 uncultured Acidimicrobiales bacterium
TGGTGCCTTTGCTGGCGCCGCTTTGGCCATTGTTGCTTTCGGAATCATCGATCTGATTAACCCACCAAATCAATACTTCGAGGCCGTGATCGCTCCATCAGCATCGGCATGGGACCTCGAAGCGAGTGACGTCGACGGTGTCGGCGAACGAATCAAGTTCGATTGGACAGCCCGACAATTCCAATCCCAAATGTTCTCCGACCCTGGACGCTTGATGCCAGAGCGGTTGGCCGATTTTCGGGGCTCGTTGTCGGACGAGCTCAGCCTCGTTGGGCTAGGTCTCGCGGGCCTTGGCTCGCTGGGTCTCCTCAGACGATCCCCTAGGACTGCTGCCCTCATACTCCTGTCACTTCTGGTGCAGCTTGTTTATGCCTTCAACTACGAGATCGGTGACCTGGTCTACGTTTTCTACCTTCCGGCCTACCTTCTCCTTGCCCTTTTGCTGGGGCTCGGTCTGGATCTGGTCGGACAATGGCTGGCGCGTATCCCGCTGCCAGTCAAGGGGAACAACCAGCTTGGAACCGCGGCCATTGGAGTTCTCGCTCTTCTTCCGGTTATGCAGCCAAACTTGGCGTCGCTCTCTTCGGCTTCCACACCCTTGTTCGAATTCGAGAGCTACCCCGTTGAATCCGATACCGAGCTGATCATTGCCGCCACTATCCAAGACCTTCCTGACAATTCGGTCGTGCTCACTGATTGGGACCTGCTCTACACCTACGTCTATGTCGCCAGTGTGGAGCAAGGGCGGGATGATTTGACCTTTCATGAGACCCAGCCTGCCGATGATCGTGATGTGCTGGCCGAGTCGATGCTCAGCTATGTAGCCAGCATTGCCGAGGAGCGACCCGTCTTCGTGTCCGACTACAGTGACCAGTTTCGTGCAGCTGGCTTCTACCTTTCGCCAATTCGAATAGGGCCCACCCGAATGTTTCGTGTACGGCTTGGATAGAGGTCACCAGGACTGCTGGCGTCACCATATTTCATGTGTTAACTTTGTCGAACGTCAAGAGGGATAGCAGGATACGGGTGACTCGGTGGGCAATTTGAGTTCTGGGATTAGTGCGCGCGGGCGCGCTCACGTGAGCGAAGGTGGCCCCTCGGACCATATAGAGAAACTCATGCAGGCCGTGCAAGCAGAGCTGCCGGCGACAATCACAACCAGTGAGCCAGTCCGTGGTGGCGACGTCTCCACCGCCTTTCGGTGCGGCCTTGCCGACGGAGGTGTGATCTTTGTGAAGACCCACGCTGATCCACCGAGACACTTCTTCACCACGGAGGCGACAAGTCTGGAGTGGTTGGGCGAGGCTGGTGCTCGGGTGCCTAAGGTCATGGCAAGTAGCGATGAGGATCCTGCCCACCTTGTCTTGCACTGGATCCAACCGGGTCGGAGCACACGGGAAGGTGATGCTGGTTTTGGCCGAATGCTGGCACGGCTGCATCAGCAATCATTTCCCTGTTTCGGACGGCCAGATTCGCGTCCCACCGGTAGTCGGAGCCTGCCGAATGCTCCAAGCACATCCTGGCAGGACCACTATGGCCAGCAGCGCCTCATGCCGCTTGTCACGATCGGGCTCAAAGATGGTTCCCTTCCTGTCGAAACGGCTCATCAGCTAGGCGTCGTCGCCGAGTCATTGGAGACGTTTGCTGGCCCGCCAGAGCCACCGTCGCTTCTGCACGGCGACCTCTGGGCAGGCAATCGAATCGTCGATGCCGCAGGACGCAGCTGGATGATAGACCCTGCATCCTTCGGTGGTCACCGAGAGTTTGACCTAGCCATGATGCGTCTCTTCGGAGGCTACGGCCCGGACTGCTTCAGCTCCTATCAGAACGAGTTTCCCCTTGCTCACGGCTGGGAGGACCGCGTCCTACTTCACCAACTCGCCCCCTTAGCCGTGCACGCAATCAAATTCGGCGGCCATTATGTTGGGGCGCTCGACGATGCACTCGAGACCCTGTTCGCCCGAACAAAACTGGAGCACTAGCCAGGTCTCAAGAAGGCCGCAAGGCAAAACGCGTGTGAGGGTGGCCCTGATCGGACCACCCTCACACTTTCTAAATCCCGCTTTTGACTGTTAGCAACTAGCTACCGTGGCAGGCAATCGGATTCACCTGGAAGCCAGATCCATTTGCCAGGCGGACTGGGGACGCGATGATCACGTCACCCTTGATA
>CAYUOD010000576.1:0-2168 GCA_964446225.1 uncultured Acidimicrobiales bacterium
GGAAGGGACTCACAACGTGCTGTGTGCTCAGGTCCTCGGCGACATGCGTCGCCTGGGACTGGCAGAAGTGGTCGAGGCCCGAGTGCGCGGCATGCTCGGTGAAGCACCTGATAGCGCCGCGCTCTCGTTGGCGTTGGATGGAGCGATGGCTTGTGTTGGACTCTGCATCGATGAGCCGGAACATGGCGCTGCACACTTTCGTGCAGCCCTCAACGATTTGATGGCCGTGCTCCAGGCAGCACTGCTGGTGCGCGCTGGGAGTCCAGCGGCTGATTTGTTCGCCCGCACGCAGCTGGACCCTTGCTACCGGCCCGCTGCCGACCTCCGGTATCTGGGTGCGGTAGAGACCGTTCTCGCAGGAGATGTCAATCCGGTTAGTGATCAGGGCGAGCGTTAGATTTGGCGGTCTATCTCGGTCACGGTGGTGTCTGCGAAGCGCCTCCTGAAGGCCGAAGGGGTCGTCGCGTAGGACCTTGCAAAGTGGTGGCGAAGAGTGGCGGCCGCGCCGAATCCCGCGGCTGAGGCGATCTCGTCCACGCTCATATCGGTGCTTTCGAGCATTGTCTGCGCCAGATGGAGGCGCTGCCGAGTTATCCATCGATGGGGACTGGTACCGACCTGCTCGACGAATTGTCGACTCAGGGATCGCGGGGACATCATTGCCTGCTCGGCCAGGACCTCAACCGTGAGCGGCCGGTTGAGATTCTCGCCCGCCCACTTCATCACCGATGCGAGTCCGTCGGCCGACGATCTCGGAACAGCCGATGGGATGAACTGCGCCTGGCCTCCGTCACGGTGAGGTGACACGACCAAACGACGGGCGACGTTCGCCGCGATCTCGTGGCCGTAGTCTTCGCGCACTACGTGGATGCATGCGTCGATGCCCGACGCGCTGCCCGCCGAAGTCATTACTGATCCCTCGTCGATGTACAGAACATCGGGATCGATGGTGACCGCTGGGTACATCCGTGCGAGTTGCTCGGCGTATCTCCAATGGGTGGTGGCTCGTCTGCCATCCAGGAGACCGGTCGCGGCGAGCAGGAATGCACCAGAGCAGATCGAGATGAGCCGGGCGCCCCGCTCATGTGCGCACTGGAGGGCATGCAAGACCGGCTCCGGGGGAGGATCATCAAGATCGCGCCAACCGGGGATCACGATCGTGCTAGCGGAGGCAAGGGATTCAAGCCCGTTGTCAACGGAGACGGACATACCCCCGGTTGTCCTCAGCGGACCCGGCTCTGCGCCAACGACCGAGAATTCGTACCACGGGGCGGCGATTTCTGGGCGGTCAAGTCCGAAGATTTCTGCGGCGATGCCGAATTCGAAGGTGCAGAGTCCGTCGTAGGCCAGTACAGACAAGTTGCTGTTCGGTGCTTGATACACACAATCGTCCTTTCGTGGCGGCCTCGGCCAGGGCTGGTCAGGCGAGCAGCGTTGGCGGGATATTGATGATAGTAGGCATTTGTGCCACTCGTCGAGCCGTCGCTACGCGGCCAAGCTGTATCAGCGGCCTTTGAGGTCGGCCCCAGACAAGGAGTTCACAATGCAAAAGTCGGCTGAGCTACTCGAAGCCGTTTCGGTCTACCTCGATGCCATCTACTACTGCGATGTCAAGAAGTTGGACGACGTGTTTCACCAGTCATCGAGCCTGTTCGACGCAGACAATGGCGAGATATTCGTGGACCCCATCGCAAGTTTCCGGGCTGATGTAGCAACTCGACCCTCGCCAGCCGGACGGAACCAGGTGAGAAAAGACGAGATCATCCTCATCGATTGGCTTTCGGACATCAGCGCCACGGTGAAGCTCCGTCTCCAGGCTCACGAGAACGTGTTTGTCGACCATCTCGCATTCGTCCTTGGCGCCGACGGCTGGAAGATCGTCTCGAAGATCTGGCATCTGGAGGGCAAGGTGGACGTCGAGACGATGGTCTAGCCGCTCTCAGGCATCTGAGTCCCCGAGTTCCCAGCTCGTCCACTCGGCCCACCCGCTAGCGGCCGCCATAATGAGGTCGAACACGGGGTCCTTCACCTCGTAGTAAGCATCGGCATCACCAGACACCTGACGAGCGAGCTGCGTCTTGATCTCACCGTACGCCGCCGCAGCCACGGGATGCGCACGCAGATAGTCGCGAGACAATAACGGGTAGCTCTGGTTGAAGCGGCCAGCT
>CAYUOD010000577.1:0-2167 GCA_964446225.1 uncultured Acidimicrobiales bacterium
TTTCTCGCGATGTCCGCAGCGCCGTCATTCTGGTTCATTGTCGCGGTAAGTTCGCTCTGCGGACTTGGTGGAGCGACCTACCACCCGCAGGCCTCGGCGATCCTGGTTCAGGCGTTTCCTGAGAATCGTGGGCGCATGCTGGGTATCCATGGCTGGGGCGGATCGATCGGGCACTTTCTCGCTCCAATCGTCGTGGTGTATGCGATCTCAGCGTTTGGCTGGCGCATTGCGATGGTGGCGGTAGCAATGCCGTTACTCATCACCGCGCTGGTGCTGCGGATGACGCTCGTGACGACTCCGCCGAATCCGGGCGCTTCTCTCAGGGGGGCAATCGGCTCTCAGCTCGTCCTTGTGGCTGTCACTTTTGGTGTTCTCAGCATGGTTGGACGAGGCTTTCTGACGTTCGTCGTGACGATGCTCGTTGACGAAGGTTGGACCCAGACGAGCGCTGGCACGCTGTTCACATTCATCTTGATCGTGGGCGTGGTGGCTCAGCCCTTGGGCGGCAGAATCTTCGATCGACGGGGCGGCCGCAGTGTGTTTATCGGCGCCGCCATCGGGATGGTCGTGTCGGTGGGGCTCTTTGCGGCCACCGCTGGCCCCATGTCGTTGTTCGCTGTTGCGGGCGTCGCGTTCTTTATGTTCTCTTTGTTTCCCGTCGTCCTGGCCCTCGCAAGCCAGTTGGTTGGTCAGGGGCAGACTGGCGCGGCCACCGGTATCGTCTTCGGGGTCTCGGGACTCATGGGCGCGTTGATGCAGCCGTACGTCGGGGCGCTCGCGGAGCAGTTAGGCGACATCCGTGTGGCCCTGGCTTGGCAGTTGCCACTGGCTTTTGTGGGTTTGTTTCTTGCGACTCGGATTCAGAATCCTGGCGTAAAACGTGAAAAAGCGCCACCGAGGGGACGGGGCGCTTTTTCGGTCGTATCGCGGCGAAGGGGGGATGCCGCGATACGAGGGGGCTGAGTTAGGCCTGCTCTTTGGTGGCCTTCTTCGTGGCCTTGGTGGTCTTGGTCTCGACGTTGGTGTCGCCTTCTGGCTTGGTGCTGGCCTCGATGAGTGCGGTCACGAATGAACGCTGGTTGTCGAGGACCTTGGCGGCGAAGTCGAAGCTGCGGTCGGCGAATTCGCCTGGTGTCGGGAAGCGATCAGAGTTGAAGCGGTCGCTGACGCGTGATGGCACGGAGATGTTGGGCATACGCTCGGTGTTCTTGCGGACGCCATCTACGATCTTGTCCTGAGTCTTGGTGATGGTGTTTGTGATGCTCATGGCAAACCTCTTTGAGTGTGTGGGCCGGGGCTCGTTGCCCTGTGCTAATTAAAGTTAGCACGGTATAGCTATTTGTACACGCGCTCAGGACGTGACTTTCGTCACCTGCACATTTGGGCTGGTCAGCAGGTTCAGGACCCACTACCTGGTGCCCTGTTCACGTAGCAGATGGCTTCGTCATCGTTGCTGATGAAGGTCGCCGTCGGCTCGCTTTCGCAAAATGCGAGTTCGCTCACCTCGGACTCCTGGTTGAGTTCGTCAAGACCGCCCTTCCAGTACACGAGATACACGTGCGTGTCGGTCTCGAGGTTGTCGCAGGGCACCTCTGTGAGATCCTGCTCCCTGACGAGTCCGCCGATCGTGTCCTCTTCGATGCAGTCCCCAGCCTGGAGGTTGCCCCAAAGCCCATCGCTACAGGCGGACAGCAGCAGCGCTGCCGCGACTATTAACGCGACTGCACGCTGGTTCATAGTCCCCTGATCCTTGGGCGACCCATGCACCACGATCCCATACCGACCCCGCCGCAGAGGTGATCCCGGTGTGGTCGAATCAGTCGCCTGTGCGCAGCGCCACGGCTGGTCTGATGCGCGAGGCCTGGATCGCGGGGCCGATCGCGGCCAGTACCGCGGCCGCCAGAGGGATGCTCAACATCACAGCGAGCGCAGTCCACGGCACGGCGAAGTCCAGTCGACTCTCGCCAAACGCATCGCTGTTTGTGAGTGTCTGGTAAGAACTCAACAGGCCCAGAGCGGCGCCAATGACGACGGCCTGAACCGCAATGAATCCGGACTCCACCAGAAACATCTGCCGCGTCACCTTCGCAGTAACCCCAATGGCCCGTAGCGTGCCAATCTCGCGGCGCCGCTCGCGGACAGCCCGCACCAACACGACGCCAAGACC
>CAYUOD010000578.1:0-2164 GCA_964446225.1 uncultured Acidimicrobiales bacterium
TGACTAAGCCCGTTGTCAGCTACGTCGCGGGAGTTACCGCACCGGCCGGTAAGAAAATGGGCCACGCTGGCGCCATCGTCTCGGGAGGCAAAGGCACCGCGGACGCCAAAATGGCGGCGCTGCGCGAAGCCGGTGTGAAGGTCGGACTGAATCCCACTGAGGCCGGCGAACTTATGGTCGAGGTCGTAAGAGCCCTCTAGGTGCCGCTGCCGATACTCGCGCCGAGAATGATGAGAAACACGAACGTGGCGAGTCCGATATAGCCCAGGATGAGGCCAGCTAGTGCCATTCCGCGGCCACCCAGATCTGGGTCCTTTTTCATCTGCGCGAGTGATATGTGGCCAAAGATGATGGCGAGGCCTGAACCGAGCCAAAAGATCCAGAGGATACCGAGCACGAGCGCCGCAACAGCGAGGCCTGAGGTGCGCGCTGCGCGCAGCGGGATCCCGCTGGCAAGCGGCTGGACCAGCCCCACGGCTGGCTGCGCCGCGCCCGCGCTCGTCGCGTCACCACAGCTGGTGCAGAATCCGGCTCCCTGCTCTACCGACTGGCCACAGCCCGTGCAGTACATATGGTCTCCGTTCGCGCCCGAGTAGCTGCCTAGCTCTCTGTCGAGCCCGAGTCCTCGCCGCCCGCACTTGCGTCAGCGGAACCGTCGCCGGACTTCGCTGCCTGCCAGCCAACGAATGCGCCGTAGGTCATGCCGCCCGCGAGGAGTATTCCGAGGTAGGCGCCGAAGCCGATGAAGTTCGTCTCGGAAATGTACTTCAGAAGTAGAAACGCGAGCGCGGCTATTGCCGAGTAGAAGCGTGCGTCCGCCCAGGAGACGGGAAGTTCTGGGAGTTTCGCGTCCGTTGCCTTTTCGGCGATGAGGGTACCGACGATGGCCAGGGTCAGCAGGAGTGCGAGCCAGCCGTATCCGCTGTTTGGTGATTGAATGCCGGATCGGGAGTCGCTCACAACTCCGAAGTCGAAGCTGTGCCAGGGCAGAAGGAAGAGACTGATGACGAGTCCCAGTCCGGTCCCAGCAATGATCTTGTCGCCCTGCGTGAGCTTTGAAAAATCCACGGTGTGTCCCTAGTAGAAGAGTGGTTCATAGGCGAACATAGTCCCTGCGGTGTGTGAATGTCGAGATCCCTGCCACCCTGCGCGCTTCTTTATTGGCCTGGGCGGCATCTGATCACTCTCTGCGAACCGTTTGCTGGCCCCGCTGGTACGTTTGTGACAGGTAATGAATTCCGACAGGAGCGGCCGTGCGAGCACTCATTTCTGTGTACGACAAGACCGGCGTCGTGGAGTTGGCGAAGGGCCTTGAGCGGCTGGGCTGGGAGATCGTCTCCAGTGGGGGCACTGCGCAGGCCTTGGCCGATGCGGGCATCAACGTGTTAGCTGTAGAAACGGTCACCGGCTCGCCCGAGCTGCTTGATGGCCGTGTGAAGACGCTGCATCCCAACATCCATGCCGGCATTCTGGCTGACCGGTCGAATGCACAGCACATGGCAACGATTGCTGAACGGGGAATCGCCCCCATCGACCTGGTTGTGTGCAATTTGTACGCGTTCCGCTCTGACCCGTCGATTGAACTCATTGACATCGGTGGGCCGTCCATGGTGCGCTCGGCCGCGAAGAACCACGACTCTGTGGGTGTCGCAGTGAGCCCTGATGACTACGCGGGACTCCTCGCAGAGCTCGACGAGAGCGGACAGCTCGCCGCCTCGACGAAACGGCGGTTGGCTCGTGCGGCGTTCGCTCACACAGCCGCGTATGACGCCGCGATTGTTTCTTGGCTGGATGATGAGATTGCCACGTCGGATGCAATTTCAGATCCGTTGCCTCCGACGTTGCACTTCTCGTTGAGTCGTGCACAGGATCTTCGCTACGGAGAGAATCCGCATCAGGTTGGCGCTCGGTATTCCTTTGAAGGAGCAAAGGGCTGGTGGGACTTAGCGACGTTTCATGGCGGCAAACAGTTGAGTTACCTGAACATTTACGACACCGAGGCTGCGTGGCGCCTGGTGCACGAACTGGGTAGTGGGCCCAGTGTGGCGATCATCAAGCACGCCAATCCTTGTGGTGCTGCCGTCGGCTCAGACATCACTGACGCGTATGTGGCGGCGCACAGCTGCGACCCCACGTCGGCGTTCGGTGGCATCGTGGCGATCAA
>CAYUOD010000579.1:0-2162 GCA_964446225.1 uncultured Acidimicrobiales bacterium
AGGTGGCCAGCCAACTGCGCACCTCGTCGGCCGACTGGCCGAGAGCGATGCGGTCACCGAGCGAGGTAGCGCCGTCTCTTTTGGCGAGGCGTTCATCGTCAGGGCCGTGGACGAGTGGCACATGAATGTAGTTGGGCGCTGAGACACCGAGTACCTGCGCGAGCCACACCTGGCGATGAGTGGTAGGAAGCAGATCGTCTCCCCGAACCACCTGGGTTACCGCTTGATCAGCGTCATCAACGACGACCGCGAGGTTGTAGGCGGGTGCGCCGTCGTTGCGCTGGACCACGAAGTCGTCCAGTTGCGCGCACTGCTCTCCGTGGAAGAAGTCGTTGAAGCGAATTTCTCCGCTCGCCCGGGCCCGTAAAGCGGCCGGTCGCCCAGTGGCACTTCTGGCCGCGCTTTCGGACTCGGTGAGTTCACGACAGGTACCGGGATATGGCACTCCTCCGGGGCCGTGCGGAGCAGTGGTGGACTCTGCGATTTCACGGCGGGTGCAGTAGCAGCGGTAGAGCAGGCCAGCGTCGTTGAGTTGGCTGATGGCGGAGTGGTGAAGTTCGCTTCGTTCGGATTGGCGCACGATGGGGCCATCCCAGTTCAGCCCGAGAGCGGCGAGGTCCTGGATCTGCTGTGTTTCGATCTCGGGTCGTCGACGCCCGGCGTCCACGTCTTCGACGCGCATGACAAACCTGCCGTTCTCAGCGCGCGCGAAGAGCCATGCAAGCAGGGCGGTACGCAGGTTGCCAAGATGCAGGGGCCCCGTGGGGCTTGGCGCGAAGCGACCCGTTAACACAGCGCGAAGCGACCCGTTAACACAGCGCGAAGCGACCCGTTAACACAGCGCGAGGCGACCCGTCAGCACGCGGCGAGGCGCTGGGCTAGCACGTCAAGATCGTCGACCGGCACGCTCAGCTGGCTTGCTCCGGTGGCCAACAGAAAGGGTCCCACGACGGGATCAGTTGCGGCCATGCCACAGATGCCGACCGGGATCTTCTTCTGCTTGGCAGCTTGAATGATGCGGCCGTACAGTTCCATCAGCGGTGGTGCAGCGGGATGGGCATAGGCCCCGAGTGCGGGCGTTAGACGATCGGCGGCATATACGTACTGTGCAAGATCGGTCGTGCCCACGCAGAGGAAGTCGCAGATTTTTGCATACTCTTCGGCCTGCAGAGCTGCAGCCGGAGTTTCGATCAGCGCCCCGATCTTGACTGGGCGGTCTCCCAGCTGAGTACGAACTTCGTCCTCAACCGCTGTTACCTGAGTGCGGTTCGTGAGCATTGGTATGAGGAGATGCAGTGGTGCTGTTGAGGGCGTCGCGGACAGCGCAGCGAGAAAGTTGGTGAGCTCTTCTGGGTAGGCGTGGTAGCGGCGGACACCGCGCAGCCCAAGGGCAGGATTGGGGTCGTTCGTCGACGGCTTGTTGTTACCGAGGTCAGGTAGACGGATCCACGCATCGGGGATCATCTCAAGGAGCAGCCTCAGAAAGTCAGCGAGGCCTTCAGCAGGAATGAGTTCGCTGCTGACGAGGCCGACCTGGCGATGTTGGCTAGCGAGCAGCTGATCAAGTTCGGTAGTGCTGGAGATTGTCGCGGCCAAGTCTGTGCGGGGCGCAGAATCAAGGGCCGTTCGGGACATGAGCTGAGCCTAGACCGCAACAGGTCGTACAATCACGAGATGCGCTGGCGCCATAGATCCGGGTAAAGTCCTGGGTCACGTTACAACCCCACACCCGCGCAAGTGCTGGTGTCGGGCTTGCGAGGAGTAGCCATGCGTATCTTGTTTGCGGACAGCCTGCCTGCGGAATTTCTGGACGGTCTATCGGCCGCAGGCCATGAGTATGAGCTGCGGCCTGAGCTGACGGGCGAGCTACTGCCTGAGGCGATTGCCGGATTCGAGGTGCTCGTTGTGCGCAGCACCCAGGTGACCGCGGCAACGATTGACGCCGCTGACGAGCTGGAGCTCATCGTGCGAGCTGGCGCTGGGACGAACACGATCGACGTTCAGGCTGCGGCGGATGCTGGAGTTGCTGTTTGTAACGTACCCGGCAAGAACGCGATTGCGGTCGCTGAGTTGACGCTTGGCTTGTTGCTCAGTGCGGATCGCCACATTGCTGACGGGGTACAGGCACTCAGAGAGGGACGCTGGGACAAGAAGGCATTCTC
>CAYUOD010000580.1:0-2153 GCA_964446225.1 uncultured Acidimicrobiales bacterium
CGGGCATAGGCGGCTGGTTTAGCACGACTGACCACAAGAGGCTTGGCAGGCTGCTCATTGGCACCTCGGTGCTCACGGGAATTCTTGGACTTGTTCTGCGGTTGATTGTGACGATCGAGGCGACTGATGCCAGCGGCTACGTCATTCTTGATGCGGATAACTACCGCCAGATGTTCGCGATCTCGATGGACAGCATTCTTTATCTGTTGCTGATGCCATTCTTTATCGGCATTGCCTTTGTTGTTGTGCCGTTGCAGGTGGGCGCTCGGAGCATCGCCTACCCAAGGGCCGCCGCGGGAGCTGTATGGGGCATGGTGCTGTCTGGGTCCCTGTTGGTTGGCTCCTACATCATCAATGGGGGACCTTTTGGTGGTGACGCCAGCGGCGTCGATCTCTACCTGATTTCGCTGGCCGTGTTTGTCGTGTCGGTGATGGGCGGAGCGCTCTGCATCGCATCTACCGTGGTCGGCTTGCGGGCCCCGGGCATGTCTCTTACACGGGTTCCGTCCTTTGCTTGGTCTGCCTTCGTTACGTCGGTCGCGATGATCTTGTCCCTGTCAGTCCTCGCCGGACTTCTCGCTCTCCTCTACATAGACCACCGGTACGGGCGCCTGATCTTTGGCGGCAATGAGGGCATTCTGGGTCACGTCTCCTGGCTGTTTCACCACCCGCAGACCTATCTCATGGCAATACCCGCGCTCGGAGTGCTGGCCGAGATCGTGTCGGTATCCAGTGGGCAGCGCGACAAATCAATGGGACTTACCCATGGAGCAATTGCCATGTTCGCCATACTCAGCTTCGGGGCCTGGGCCCAGACTGCAGTTGTGGGTCCGGTCCGTAACATCTGGGATGAGCCGCTGTTCGTCGTAATGGCTCTGCTTGCGGTTATCCCGGTAAAGGCCGTTGTGTTGAAGGCGTTGCTGACATTCCGCTCGGGCGAACTCAACAGTCCGCTCGCTACGCTCGGTTTCGCACTGGTCGGCGGCATCCTGCTTATTCTGGGCACGGGGACTGCGGCCATCGCGGCAGTCATCGATGCGATCTTTGCTGGGGATAACTTCCGGCTGGAGTCCACGACGTTCGCTCAAGGTGAAACTGCGCTTGTCTTTCTGGGTGGCGGCCTTATGGGGCTATACGCAGCCACCTATCACTGGGCACCCAAGATTTGGGGTAGGTCTCTCAGTTCAGGACTTGGTTTGTTTCACCTTGCAGCGACTGCGACCGGTGTCACGTTGGTTGCGGTTGGATTCATGGTGAGCGGTGCGATCTGGGATCAGCCCTCGGGCGCGCCTCTTTATGACGCAGCGGGCCAGTCTGAGTTGATGAGCGGTGTCGCCGCGGTTGGCTACGGGCTTGTGGCGGCTGGAGCGGTCCTGTTTCTGGTCAACTTGCTGTCGTCGATTCTGGCCAGGTCGAGTGACAAGGCCGTCGCCGATCCATGGAGTGGACACACGCTCGAATGGAGCACGGAGTCTCCGCCTGAGCCAGGGAACTTTGCTGCTGAGATGCCGCTGGTGACCTCAGGTGCGCCTCTGCTGGACGCACGAGAAGCCAACGCCGAGTCCGGGGAGGCCTCATGAGTGAGACGCTGACGGTATCTCGCCCGCGAATGTTGCTGTCGGCCACCGGTCTGGCGGTTGCTGCTGGAATCATGATGTTTGGTGGCATGTTGGCCATCTACGTCAACATGCGCCACGATTCAGGTGGCGTGACTGCGACCTGGTTGCCGGAGGGCGCAACGATCGCCAACGGCCCGCTGGGATACAGCACAATAGTGACTCTGATTCTCTCGCTCATCACGGTGCAGTGGGCAGTCTCGGCGAACAGGGCAGATGACCGCAACAACGCTGTAGCGGCGCTGGCGTTGACCGCCATGCTTGGCCTTGCTCATATCAACATGGTCGTCTTCGCCGTGAAGGAGATCGGCATTGGAATAGCGGAGTCAGAGTGGGCCACACTGGCCTACACGATCACCGCGGCGAGTCTGATCACAACTGCGGTGGCGATCGGGTATCTCCTGGCCGCGATCATCAAGCTGTTCGCCGGACAGATAGGGACACGAAATCCCACTGTCTCGGCTTGTGCACTTTTCTGGTATTTCCAGATGTTCGCCTGGTTCTCTGTCTTCATCACTATCTATGCCGTCAAGTAGG
>CAYUOD010000581.1:0-2151 GCA_964446225.1 uncultured Acidimicrobiales bacterium
ACTCGAAGCAGCATTAGCTCCTTCAGCCGACTAGAATTACCGAACACTCGTTCGGTAGCGTGCACTTGTCTGAGACAGCAACAACACCCGCATGGCTGAAAGGCCTGAATCCCAATCAGCATGACGCGGTCATGCACGATCGTGGTCCGTTGCTCATTGTCGCGGGAGCTGGCTCAGGCAAGACGCGCACGCTGGCGTGCCGTGTTGCCCGACTGTTGGATGAGGGCGTCAACCCAGAGCGGATACTGCTGCTCACCTTTACGCGACGTGCCGCCAAGGAGATGCTGAGTCGAAGCGCGAGGTTGGCTCCCGGGTCCAAGGTGCGAGGCATCTGGGGCGGCACCTTCCATGCCACAGCCAACCGCGTTCTCCGCAGGCACGGCGCTGAAGTTGGTCTTCACCCGGGTTTCACGGTCCTCGATACTGCCGACACAGCTGACCTCTTCGGAGTTGTGCGGGACGATCTCAAGCTCGCCAGTGGCAAGAGACGTTTCCCGAAGAAGGAAACGCTCGCTGGCATCTACTCGCGACTGGTGAACGCACAACAGCCGCTGAGCGAAGTATTGAAGGCGCATTATCCGCACTGTGAGAGCGAGCTCGACGGTATTCGTGACGCTTTCGCCGGATACACGGGCCGAAAACGCAGCCACAACGTTGTCGACTTTGATGACCTGCTGCTGTACTGGAACGCCCTGGCCAAGCGTGAGGGTTCTCCTCTCAGCGGCCAGTTCGACCATGTGCTGGTTGACGAGTACCAGGACACCAACGCTCTGCAGGCCGAGATTCTTTATGGAGTCGCCCCGCTTGGTTCGAATGTCACCATTGTGGGCGATGACGCGCAGGCCATCTATGGATTCCGGGCCGCGTCAGCCGAGAATCTGGCCGCATTTGCGGAGCACTATCAGGGTGCCACTGTTGTCACCTTGGATCAGAACTACCGGTCCACCCCTGAGATCCTGGCGATCTCGAACATCGTGATGGCCGAGGCGAAGAGTCCGTTTCCCAAGGCTCTCTGGTCGACGCGTCGTGCCGGCGAGAAGCCGGTTCTCGTGACCTGTATCGACGAGCAGGCGCAAGCGGACTGGGTCTGCGAGCGGGTTCTGGGCATGCGCGAAGAGGGTATGGAACTGCGTGATCAGGCCGTGCTGTTTCGCACCGGCCATCACAGCGCGGGCTTAGAACTTGAGCTGGCTCGGCGCAACATTCCGTTTGTGAAATACGGTGGTCTGAAGTTTCTGGAAGCTGCTCACATCAAAGACCTGCTGGGGATGTTGAGGCTGCTCGACAATCCGAGAGATCAACTCGCCTGGCACCGCACGCTCGACCTCGTGGAGGGCATGGGCAAAGTGGGCAAGGCCAAGCTGCTTGAAGTACTCGAAATCGTTGACGATCCCGACAGCGCGCTCAAGACATTCCTGGGTGGCGAGATGAAGGTTGCTCCGAGGGCCGAGGACTCGTTCGGATTGCTGTGCAGGGCGCTGAATCGCGCAGCTACTGACGGGTCAGGCGCTGAGCCGCCGCCAGCGGAGCAGATCGCGGCGCTCGCCAAGTTCTGCGAAGAGGCCTTTGTTTCTCGTTACGACGACGCCGACGTGCGCATCTCCGATTTGGGGCAGCTTGGTCAACTTGCAGCAGACTACGAATCCCGGGGGCGGTTCCTTTCTGAACTGACGCTGGACCCACCCGTGAGTACGTCCGATCTCGCCCAAGCGCCGCTGATCGACGACGACTATCTGATCCTTTCCACGATCCACTCAGCCAAAGGTATGGAGTGGAAAAGTGTGCATCTGATTCATGCGGCCGACGGCAACATGCCAAGCGACATGGCGCTCGGTGACCCGGGCGGTTTAGAGGAAGAGCGGCGCCTCATGTATGTGGCGCTGACCCGGGCCATGGATGCACTGTCGGTGAGTTACCCGGTGCGCTTCTATCACCGGCGCATGGGCATGGACGATGCCCACAGCTATGGCCAGCCCAGCCGTTTCCTGCTCGAAGCCAGACCGGCGTTCGACCTGCACCAAGCAGGCGACGGCCTACAGCCTGATGGCACCGTGCGCACCGACGTCAAACCCGACGCCGTACGCGACGGTCTCGCCGACCTCTGGGAGAGCTAGATCTTTGCGGGAGGCGTAGCCTCATTACGCATAAGGG
>CAYUOD010000582.1:0-2147 GCA_964446225.1 uncultured Acidimicrobiales bacterium
CCGCAGAAGGCATGTCAGTACTCGGACTCCGGTTCAAGGACGATCCCTATGTGCCTGAGGGGCGCTTCGCATTCCTCAAGAAGGAACTCGGCGATCACTTCGTCGCCGTAGAACTCAACCAGGAAGACGGCATGCCCGACGGACCGCTACCGCATCAGCACAGTGTGGTGACCGCCGGTCTCATCGATGAGCCGGGCGAGCCGACCCGGGATGCACTTGATCAGGTCCTCAATCTGTTCCAGTCGAGGCTGCTCGACTGAGCTGTCTGCAGCGGCGTGTGCGGGGACTAGGCCGTAGTAATCCGATTGGGACTCAGCACCGTTCCATCATCGAACCGCAGCACCGTGTGATTCTCGGCATGCGGACGGACGTGAATGCCGAGAAACTGATCCAAGGAATCAAATACCGCTATCGAACCCCGCGGCGGAGGCGTGAGCCAGTGGATGACGACCGTCCCAGTGGTGAACTGAACACCTTCGAGCACGACGCCTGTTCCCGAGACTCCCGAGACGTCATGTTCACGGAACATCGTGAAGCTGCGGATGCCCGCAGGAGCTCGCTCGGTCATGGTGCCCTCCGCTGTCGTCCCGAAACTGAGTAGCGGGAGTGGGTGGTGTAGTCAGCCTATGTGGAGTCGGCTGAAATGATCTTTAGCTGCACGCTTGCTGAAGGCCGTTAGCGGAATCCCGCTTGACGCACCGACGCCAGACCCGACTGCCGTCCCTCACTCGACCTCACGCCGAGCCACGGACGACAGACCGCCGAACTCGCCGAGACTACGCAGCGGTGGATAGGTTGGCGTGCAACAAGGGAGCGCTCATGAACACCGTCTCAGAACACACTCGTGGCGCCACGAGACTGAACGACTACTCACCACACGCCTCGTGACACCCAACCCAATCATCGAGATGCTTGGCCGGCGCTTACGGCTGGCAGTAGTTGGCGGCGGCCCGGGAAGCTTTATCGGTGCAATGCATCGCACGGCGGCCCGCATCGACGACCGCTACGAACTGGTCGCGGCGGCTTTATCGTCTGATCCGGAACGTTCGCGTGCTGCCGGCGTCGCACTGGGTCTGGATCCGGACCGCAGCTATGGCGACGCACTGACGCTCATCGAGGCCGAAGCCGCGCGTGACGACGGCGCCGACGTGGTCGCGATCATGACCCCAAACGACTCGCATCACGCTTTGGCGCTCGCAGCCCTCAATCATGGATTCGACATCATCATCGACAAGCCCCTGACGAACACACTGGCCGAGGCGCTCGAGGTACAAAGCCGCGTCCGCGACACCGGTCTCGTCTGCTGCCTCACCCACAACTACACCGGCTATCCGCTGGTTCGCCAGGCGCGGGCAATGGTGGCTGAGGGGGCCCTGGGCGAGATCCGCCTGGTGCAGGTCGAATATGTGCAGGGCGGCAAGGCCAAAGCGAAGGCGTTCGGCCCCGACGACGAATTGCCCTGGCGCTATGACCCTGTTTTGGGCGGCCCGTCGCTGGTGATGGGCGACATTGGCACCCATGCTCACAACCTCGTGCGATTCGTAAGCGGGCTGGACGTTACCGAGGTGGCCGCCGAGGTCGGCACGATTGTGCCTGGTGGTACCGTGCACGATTTCGCCGGGGCGCTACTGCGCTTCGAGAACGGCGCTCGAGGTTCGTTCTGGGTCACCCAGGCCGCAGCCGGAGTCGAGAACAGCCTGCGTCTACGTGTCTCAGGATCGCTCGGCACCCTCGAGTGGGAACAAGAGCAGCCCACCAGACTGCTATTCAAGCCCTTGGATGCGCCAGCTGAGTGGCGCACGCCAAACGGCGCAGGCACGTTGCCGCTCTCTGCAAGGGCAAGCCGCATCGTGAAGGGACACCCCGAGGGTTTCCACGAGGGCTTCGCGAACCTCTATGCCGACGCAGCCGAAGCAATCGCAGCAAGACGGGCCGACACAACTGCCGACCCCCTGGCTCTACATTTTCCCAACGCCGACGACGGCGTCAGCGGTGTTCGTTTCGTCGAGGCGGTCATCGCATCAAGCGCCGACAACGGCTCGTGGACGGCCTGCTCGCGTGACTAAGTCGCGCTCCGCCGGCCACCCGTAGAGGCCAATGCAGCAATGAGAGCGGCCACCAGTGGCAGGGAGATATCGCTGTCCCGC
>CAYUOD010000583.1:0-2142 GCA_964446225.1 uncultured Acidimicrobiales bacterium
GAGGCAAGCTGCATCAACACCGTGTCCAGAACACCGCCAGCCTCACCGGCTTTGATCATCGAGACGTACAAAGGAGAAAAGACCTTGGGATGACGCCCGAGAGCACCCGAGAGCGACGATCCGCCCTCAACGTCGGCGCCGACCGCCTCGATGACCTTGGCCAGAGCTTTGTTGTCGGTCTGCATCGCCAGAATGTCCAGCGAACGCAATAGCGAGAGTCCCGAGTTGATCATGGTGGCGAACTGACGGCTGAAGACCGCGAGCTCCTTGGGCTTGATACGGCCACCCATTCCGGGGATCTTGATTTCGGTCTTGAGACCACCGGTCTGCTTCTTGTCGACCGAGATGGGCGTGTAGCCCATTTCTCGCAGCCTGCCGGCAACGAGTGTCTTGTTCTCGGCGTCAAGCTCACCCTCGACGATCTTGCCGTGGGAGTCGCGTACTCGATAGTTGAAAGTTTGAGTGGCCATAATCTCTCCGTTACCTAGGCCCGGCCTACGAGTTTCTTCAGGTCATCTGGATATGCGCAGCGTTCGAGCGCAAGATTCATGTCGATCTGTCCGGACTTCACGAGCCCGGCAAGGCTCTGGTCCATGGTCTGCATGCCGTAGCGCGCACCGGCCTGCATCGCCGAGTAGATCTGATAGGTCTTGCCCTCACGGATCAGGTTGCGAACCGCAGGGGTGACAACGAGCACCTCAGCTGCGACAGATCGGCCAGCGCTCCCGGTCTTCTTCAGAAGCTGCTGGGTCAGCACACCCTGCAACGTCGATGCGAGCTGCACGCGAACCTGCTGCTGCTGCTCTGGTGGGAACACGTCAATGATGCGGTCAACGGACTGTGGTGCGTCCTGGGTGTGCAGGGTGGCGAAGACGAGGTGGCCGGTCTCGGCGGCGGTAAGAGCGGTCGAGATCGTCTCTAGGTCACGCAGCTCACCGACCAGAATGACGTCCGGATCCTGGCGCAGCATGTGCTTCAACGCGGACGAGAAGGACTTCGTGTCTTCGCCAACCTCACGCTGATTGACGATGCAGCGCTTGTGGCGATGCATGAATTCAATGGGGTCCTCGACGGTGACAATGTGCCCGTCCCGCTCTTGGTTGATGATGTCGATCATCGAAGCCAGCGTGGTTGACTTGCCTGAGCCCGTCGGTCCCGTGACGAGTACGAGTCCGCGTGGCAGATTCGTGAACTGCTGCACCGTGGCCGGAAGACCCAGATCATCCAGTGGGATGACTTCATGCGGGATTGCGCGCATCACAGCTCCGACGCTGTTGCGCTGCTGCATTACGTTTAGACGGAATCGTCCATGGCCGGGAATCGCGTGGGAGGTATCCAACTCCAGCGCATCCTCGAAGCGTTCCCGCTGCTTCTGGGTAAGAACCTCATACACCATCCGCCGAATCTCAGAGCCAGTCAGAACCGGGTAGTCCGCGAGCGGCCTGACGCTGCCATGCACACGCGCCATGGGATGCGTGCCAGCGGAAAGGTGGAGGTCGGAACCATTCAGGTCAAGCATCTTCAGAAGAAACTCGTTGATATGAAGCGATGAGACATCCTGTTGGGCCGCTTCCATCTCGTCTGGGTACATCCGAGCGAGAAGCTGCTCGATCTCGCTCCGTTCAGCGAGAGCTGGCTGAATCTCGTAACCGGTAGCGGCGGCGATCTCCTTGAGAGCAGCCTCATCACCTGGATTCTGCAGAGCTACGAGAAGTCGTCCATCCTCGATGTCCACCGGCACCGCCATGTAGGTGATTGCCAGAGTGGATGGCAGAAGGCTTTCCAGATCTGGACGAATCGCCCGCTCCGCGAGATCGACAAACGGCAGATTCACCTGGGCCGCGACAGCAGCTACAACGTCTTTCTCCGCAACCAGCCCCTCGTGCACAAGAATCGCAGACAAGGGTGTGCCAGTTGCCTCTTCGGTAGCGAGCACAGCCACGAGTTGGTCCCTGTGGAGGACTTTACGCTCTACGAGATACTCACCTAGTTGGCGCGACGGAGATTGCAACATGGTGATCCCATCGGCTGCTTACCCCCGGAAACTGAGTGTTCGTTGGGGACTTAGGCGACAACTCTCAGAATCTCTTCCAGACTCGTCACACCCTGCATGACCTGATGCAGGCCAGCGCTGCGCAGCGT
>CAYUOD010000584.1:0-2139 GCA_964446225.1 uncultured Acidimicrobiales bacterium
GGATGACCGTTCCGCCTGGGATCGTCTTGTCCTTCTTGAAGACGGCGTCAATGCTCCAACCAGAGAGATCAACCGGCTTCGACCCGGTGTTCTCGAGAATCAGCACCTCGGGTCCATCGTTGGCCGGCCGGTAGTCGATCTCTGAAATCACCACCGACGCAGGATCACCGAGCTCTGGGATTCGCGACTCAGCCGCAAACTTTTCACGCACTCTGTCAACAGCCCCAAGGAGTTCCGCTTCCGCGCGCTCAAAGCTTCGACTGTCAGCCCAGGCAGCGCGATCGAGTTCAGCCGAGACCTCGCCAACTGACGCCAAGCGATCCGAATGCTGAGCCTCTATCTCCTCGCTACCGAGAACCTCAGACGACAGCGTCGCAATCCGCGCCCATACCATCGCCTCGATCTCGGGCGCCTCATAGACCGCTTGATACAGGGGATTGTCGACGCAGCGAACGTCAGTATCCGAGGCGCCCTTACAGAATTCGAAGTCCCTTCCGATCGTTAGATCCAGATCCCAGGGATATAGAGACCATAGATTGGGACTGTCATCACTCTGAAATACGTAGTAGTTGTGGCCAGCAGTGTCGTAATGCCCAATGATGGACACCACGGCCATGTAGTTCACCAGGTTGGACACATCAAACCATGTGAACAGGAAGTCTGTCTTCTCCGCTGACGCCTCAAGGCTGAGGCGTCTCGCAAGTTCGGCGAGCGCTGGCGGCCGATCGGTGCCGGACTTGCTTGAAAAGCCTTCGGAATGGAGGAACCCGCCGTCATTCGCCTTATACAGGCCGCCCGAGTCAAGGGAATTGGCGTCGCGCCACTCACCATCGAGCTTTTCTTGGAATCGATAAACAGCCTCGAAGGCCCCGTTTCTTTCAAGCCGAACGAAGGCCGAGTTGACAGCCGGAAAGCCAGCTCGCTCGATTATCCACCAGCTCGTCTCGGCTCGGCCCCTACCGCGATCACCCGCATCTGCGGCCAAAGCGAACTCATCTACCGGATACGGCAAGATTTCAGGAATTCGGACCAAGTAGCCCTGAGGCAGGTCGAAGTTGAGACTGAGTTTGTCCCGAAATCGCCCGGGATTCCCACCGCGTACCTCGACTTTAGTGCTGTCGAAGACTTGCCCGTCATAGGCAAAGACCCCCTCAACTGAGATCTCCCTGTCCCCAGGATTCGTGATCATTCTCTGATAGTCCGCCTCGGCAATGAACCATTGAAAGACCGGCGCTCCCCCGGTTGTCACCTCAGGGTCATCTACGACGACTCCCAGATAGGTGATGGAGTCGTCCTGTGCGGGGACCGATTCCTCAGCACTCAACTCGACGCGATAACGGATCAACTCCCCGGCGCCCTGACCCGGAATAGTGAAGCTGAATCGGTCGGTTCCACCTGCTGGCATCATCTCAGCGGTAACCGGCGTGCGGAAACCTATGCGGTAGCTCAAGGTCGGGATTTTCCCGCCCAGTGCACTCACTGAAACGGTTACAGGCTCATCTACACCTGGGTCATCAGGGACGACCGAGAGGCTTGTAAGTCCCGACGATGCAGCAACCGCGGGATTGTTGACGGCACCAGGGGTCGGGGCCGGGTCGCTGGCGTACCAGTTGATCGCTAGAGAATTGTCGCTACCTGCTGCGAGCTCCAACGATGGACCGCTTCCGTCAGCAGCGGTCGGCCAGTTACCCTTATCGTTGTAGGTCACCGTGTCAACGAGTTCGTCGCCCTTTGTCAGCGTTACGGTCTCGCCCTTGTTGCTCAGCTTGCCCGAATAGGTGGCCACGGGGGCCACGCCGTATGTGGATTCGGCCGAGTTCTCGTCGGGGGCGACAATCACATACCCGCCGGACGGTACGATCACGCCGTCAAGTTCGACTTCAATCCCGTCCGTAAATGCGTATCCAGTGAGGTCGACAAGATCGGATCCCGCGTTGTAGAGCTCCAAGAACTCGCGGTCCGTTTCGTTCTCACCGCTCGGGTTGTAGTGAATCTCGTTGATGACGATCGACTCAGTCAGATCGTTCACCGCGCCGACAGAAGGAGTCGTTACAAAAAGGGATACGACGAGCACCATCGCAGCAATTATTCTTGGCACGCCCGCCATTTATTCGCCCTAAAAAATCGGTTGTTGTGCAG
>CAYUOD010000585.1:0-2137 GCA_964446225.1 uncultured Acidimicrobiales bacterium
AGCTCGACCAGCGGTGAGCGGCGCAGTCCACCGCGACTCAGGATCACGGTTGGTATCGCGTCGAGCAGTCGGCGGCTGGCTTCGTTGGATCGCTCGTAGGTACCGATGAGCATCACCGTTGAGCCGTCGAGTGAATTGCCCCAGGTACGAACGCCAAGGCCCATGGCGTTGATCATTGGTTCGCCGGACAGCGTCACGCAGTCATTGCCGGGATTCACCAGGATGTTTGGTTCGGTTCCGAGGCAGTCGCCAACTCTGTACGGCTGGGGTCCCTTGATGATGGCTATGTCTCCTGGGCGAATCTCGAGCGGTTCGTCTGTGTCGCTGTGGCTGATCGATGCTTCTCCCTGGGTTAGGGCGATGACGGTCAGCGAGGCTTCGTCCTGGATTCGGAGGGCCCAGGGTGGTTCCATCACGGTCCGCAACAGGAACGCGTTCTGTGCCCTTGGGCCTTCGAGCAGAGTCGAGAGAACATCCATGCTTCTGACCTTACGTGACAGCTTGAAAACAAACAAGATTCCAGACGAATTCATATGTATTTAACCGTTATTGCTATGGTATCTCTCGACTCATGGGTGTCTTGTTGTAGTCATGACAAACCCCAAGACAGTTCTCGTTACCGGCGGCACCGGCAAAACTGGTCGCCGCATCGCTCATCAACTCGCCACCGGAGGCCACACAGTACGCATTGGATCTCGCAGCGCCGACCAGCCTTTCGACTGGAATGATCCGGTTACCTGGAAGGCTGCACTCGACGGAGTCGACGCTGCTTATGTGGCGTTCTACCCCGACCTCGCCTTCCCAGGTGCCGCTGAGACCGTTGGCGCCTTCGTGGAGAAGGGCAAAGAGCTCGGAGTCGAGCGATTTGTTCTGCTCTCCGGGCGAGGCGAGGAAGGCGCCGAGCGTAGCGAAGCGCTGTTCAGCGCAGCAGATCCGCAGGGAACGATCCTGCGCTCGAGCTTCTTCAATCAGAATTTCAGCGAACACTTCCTGCTTGGACCAGTGCTCGAAGGGGTCATCGCCTTTCCAGCAGCAGACATGGTGGAACCGTTTGTAGACGCCGACGACATCGCCGAGATTGCCGTGGCGGCACTCACCGAACCGGGCCACGAGGGCCAACTCTATGAACTCACCGGACCAAGGCTGCTCAGCTTCCATGATGTGGCGGCTGACCTTTCGGAGTCGATTGGCCGCACAATCACCTACGAGCCAGTGACTTCTGACGAATATGTTGAGATGGCCGTGGCTCATGGCCTGCCAATCGAAGAGGCGGCCCCTCTGGCAGAGCTCTTCGCTGAGGTGTTGGATGGGCGCAACGCCCACACGACGGGCGCCATCGCGCAGGTGCTTGGCCGCCCAGCCAAGGACTTTCGCTACTACGCCACGAAGACCGCTCGGACCGGCGTCTGGAACATCGAAGGTGGCCAGCGATGAATCTCTCGTGGCAAGAAACAGTTGCCGTTGCCGGCGTGGTGGCCGCTGGCATCAACGGGGGAGCGTTCTTCACCTTCTCCAACTTCGTGATGCCGGCCTTGGCGAAGCTGCCCCCTGCACAGGGTACGGCTGCAATGCAGGCGATCAACGTCGCTGCCCCAAACCCGGCGTTCATGGCGACGATATTCGGAGCCGGACTTATAGGCGTACCAGCAGCGGTGTCTGCATTCGGCAACCTCGATGAACCGCAGGCGAAGTACTACATCGCGGCCGCTGCAATGTCGTTGGCAACGATCGCGATCACGGCGGCGTTTCATGTGCCGCGAAATGATGCGCTTGCTGGGCTTGATCCGGACGCCGCCTCGACGGTCGCCGAGTGGGCTGAGTACCTGGTCACATGGACCCGCGGCAATCATGTCCGCATGGTTACGTCTGTTGCCAGCGCAGCCTTCTATGCTCTGGCACTGCGCACCTGAGGAAGAGAACGCCATGAGAGACCTCGCCGGCCTCACACTCGTGAAGTCGGCAATCGGTTTGAGTGGTGCGGTCATGGGCGTCTACCGTTTTGGCAGATGACAAACGCCTCTGAGTCTCCGCAGCCGTCCACCAAGCTGTTCGCCGCGAGTACGGCTGCCAACGAAGGTGAGTTCACGCCCGGCGACTGGGTACTGTTTCTCGCGATCGCCGGGATCTGGGGATCGTC
>CAYUOD010000586.1:0-2118 GCA_964446225.1 uncultured Acidimicrobiales bacterium
GCACTCGGCACGAACCTGCTTACGGTAGAACCTGGCACCGGATTCGGGAGCGGAGACGCAACCCTGCCCGAAGAATCCACGACTATGGTTCGGCGGATCGGCGCGGTGGAAGCAGCCTCGGGAATCATCGATCTGAACCAAGCCGTCCTTCTCAATGATCAGATAAACCCCACTGAGACGGGAGGCGTCGAGGCCATAGCGGTTGACCTGGATCTGCTCACCACACTCAACGGATCCGTAGTTACCGGCACCTGGTTCGACGAGGCAACGGCGTCATACCCAACTGTGGTGCTCGGCGCAGTGAGCGCCGAGCGCCTCGGGATTTCCGATGTCAGTTCAGGCCAGCAGATACTCATCGGAGATGTGTGGTTCACTGCGATCGGAATACTCGAAGAGTTTCCGCTTGCCGCAAATCTCGATCGCGCCGCGATGATTGGATATCAGGCAGCTACAACCTGGCTCGACGCGGACCTCAACCCGGGCACGATTCAGGTGCGCACCCGGCCTGAGTTCATCGACGCAGTAAGAGGTGTACTTCCCGCGACCGCCGACCCCCAAAGCCCAGAGGAAGTCGAAGTCAGCAGACCCTCCGATGCCCTCGAAGCCCAGGCAGCGGCTGACTCCGCCTTCACGTCTTTGTTCCTGGGGCTGGGGGCAGTCGCCCTGCTTGTCGGCAGTATCGGCATCGCAAACGTCATGGTGATAGCGGTCATTGAGCGGCGAGATGAGATAGGGCTGCGCCGGGCCCTCGGGGCAACGCGGGCTCACATACGCCGTCAGTTCCTCTTTGAGGCGCTGTTACTTTCAGTGCTCGGTGGCGCTACCGGCGTTGCTCTGGGGTCTGCGGTCACCGTGGTCTATGCCAGTACTCAAGATTGGGAAGTTGTGCTCCCTCCAGAAGCACTCATTGGTGGATTCGTTGCCGCGGTTGTAATCGGTGCCGCGGCCGGTCTCTATCCGGCGATGCGAGCGGCGCGCCTATCCCCCACCGAAGCGTTGCGGTCATGAGTTCACACCTACGTACCGCTCAACGCCGCGGCATCCGATTGCTGCTCGCCGCCCTGCTCATAGCAGTGACGGTGTACGGAGCGGTGATCGCTGTTGATCGTCTCGAGGTCGACGCCGAGCCGGTGGTTGTCGAAGATCCAACAACCGCTGTTGTGGCTCGTCGTGACCTCGTTGATGCCTCATCATGGCCCGGTGTTCTCGGTTACGCCGACACGACAGTGCTCGTCCACATGGCGGACTCAGGGACCGTCACCTGGCTGCCGGAATCGGGTTCAACGGTGGGACAAGGCGAGGTGCTGTACCGCGTTGACGATATGCCAGTCGTGCTTCTCGTCTCCGCCACTCCACTCTGGCGCACCCTGGATACCGCGTCTGAGGGACCCGACGTCGAGGCACTGGAGACGACCCTTGTGGCCATGGGCTTTGATCCCGACGAGACCGTGACGGTCGATGAACACTACACAGCCAACACAGCTGCAATGGTGGAGCGCTTCCAGGAGCAAGCTGGCCAGGAAGTCACTGGCGAACTCACCCTGGGCACCGTTGCGATGTACCCGAACGAAGTTCGCATCGCCACACACTCGGTGTCATTGGGTGACAGCGTGATGCTCGGTAGCCCGGTAACTCAAATCTCTTCGGCGTCGCGAACAGTTGTCTTCAGCGTTGATTCCGAATCCCGGGGACTCATCTCAATCGGAGACTCAGTGGATGTGCGCCTTCCCGACAGGTCCGTCGTACCAGCAAGGATCACCTCGATACTGGCAGACAACACCGGTGCCGACTACAGGACAACTGCTTCTGTGGCTGATGACGGCGGCTACCGCAGCGACCAGCTTGAGGTCACTGTGCTGGCAGCGGCGACCGCATTCGAAGGTGCTCTCACAGTCGCGCCAAATGCTCTCGTAGCGCTGGAAGGAAATCGGTACCAACTCAGAGTCGTGACTGACACTGGGTACGAGCCCGTGGACGTCGTGGTACTGGGCAAAGCAGATAGGTTCGTTGTGATCAATGGTGTGGGACTCACCGATGGCACGATTGTTCTTGCGTCCTGATGGGAGGTGCCGTGCGAGTGCTCGTAGTGGAAGATGATGCCCCGCTGTCACGCGAGGT
>CAYUOD010000587.1:0-2117 GCA_964446225.1 uncultured Acidimicrobiales bacterium
TTCTTACGGAGTTGGAGTGACGTGTGGACGAGGCACTCGTAAAGATCGAACTGGGTTCGATTGCGCGAATCACGATGAATAATCCAGCGAGGCGCAACGCGTTGAGCATGGAAATGATGCGCGAGTTGATCGCTGTCTTCGAGTTTGTCAGCGCAGATCCACAGACACGCGTCGTGGTGCTTGCCGCTGAGGGCCCGGCTTTCTCCGCCGGCCATGACCTGAAACAGATGACGGAATGTACAGACCCGGCGTTTTATGACGAGCTCTTTGGGGCATGTACTGAGCTGATGACGCTCATTCATCACACTCCTCAGCCTGTTATTGCTGAGGTGCGGGGCGTGGCCACGGCGGCTGGCTGCCAACTTGTAGCAACCTGCGACCTGGCCATTGCCGCCAAGGACGCCTCTTTCGCGACGCCTGGCGTGAACATCGGACTGTTCTGCTCAACTCCGATGGTGCCACTCACCCGATCTATCGGCCGCAAGAACGCGATGGAGATGCTGCTCACCGGTGAGATGATCTCTGCTTCAGTCGCCGCGAAATGGGGTTTGATCAATCGTGCGGTGCCGGCTGATCAGCTTGGAGACGAAGTGAACGAACTTGCCCAGCGGGTGGCGTCGGCGAGTTCCATGACACTGGGCATTGGGAAAAGGGCGTTCTACGACCAGATCGATCTGGATGAGCCGAGGGCCTACGAGGTCACCAGAACAGTCATGGCCTTCAACGCACTCACATACGACGCCCAAGAGGGCATGGGAGCGTTCGTCGAAAAACGAACCCCCGTCTGGCAGGACAAATAGGAGCACACACTTGTGACCACAGTTGCGTTCGGATCAGACCATGCAGGCTTCGCGCTCAAGCGCGTGCTGATGGATCATGCCAAGAGTCTCGGTGTTGACATTATTGATCTCGGTACCTACAGCGAGGAACGTGTCGACTACCCCGACTTCGGTGAGGCGGTGGGTCGAGCCGTCGTCGCGGGCAAGGCCAGGTTCGGCGTGGCCGTGTGTGGCAGCGGAATCGGCATCGCCATGGCCGCTGGGAAAGTACCGGGTGTACGAGCGGCTACCGTTCATGACGTGACCTCAGCTCGCCTCAGCCGGGAGCACAATGACGCCAACGTTATGGCCATCGGACAACGTTTCGTTGGCCAACAAACTGCTATTGATGCTCTTGAGGCTTTTCTTTCCGCGGAGTTCGCGGAGGGTCGCCACGCTGGGCGTGTGCGCAAGATCAATGCGCTGGACAGAAGTGAGGACGCCTAATGACCTGGCCAATGGATCGTGACACCGAGCTCTTCGGACTGCTTGAACGCGAGAAAGAGCGGCAGAACACCACGCTGCAGCTCATTGCCTCAGAGAACTTCGCGTCGCCTGCAGTCATAGAGGCAACGGGTTCTGTGCTCACGAACAAGTACTCAGAGGGCTACCCCAGACGTCGGTACTACGGCGGCAACATGGTCATCGATGACGTCGAACAGCTCGCCATTGACCGTGTGAAAGAGTTGTTTGGCGCAGAACACGCGAACGTGCAGGCCCACTCGGGGGCGAACGCAAACATGGCGGTTTACCTGGCGCTGCTCGAGCTTGGCGACACGGTCCTGGGTTTGAGTCTGGACCACGGCGGACACCTCACCCATGGCTCGCCGGTAAACGCCAGCGGCAAGCTGTATAACTTCGTGAGCTACGGGGTCACCGCGAGTGATGAACGTATGGATATGGATCAGGTGGCTGCGCTTGCCGAGCAGCATCGTCCGAAGATGATCGTGGCTGGGGCGACCGCCTATCCCCGCACGATCGACCCCCGACCGTTTCGCGAGATCGCTGACAGCGTCGGTGCTTTGTTCCTGTTTGATGCCGCCCACATCGCTGGCCTCATCGCTGGCGGTGCGCACATATCTCCTGTTCCTTACGCAGATGTGGTGACCTTTACGACCCACAAAACGCTACGCGGACCCAGGGGCGGCTGCATAGTGAGCAAGCAGGAGCACGCTAAGGCGATTGATAAGGCCATATTCCCAGGCTCCCAGGGTGGTCCCCTTGAGCATGTCATCGCGGCCAAGGCCGTGGCCTTCCGTGAGGCGCTCACTCCCGAATTCAAGACCTATGCCGCAGACG
>CAYUOD010000588.1:0-2117 GCA_964446225.1 uncultured Acidimicrobiales bacterium
CGGGACGCTTCGGGTCCTTGAGGCCCGCACGCGTACGACGAATGGCCTGAGACACAGCCTTGACGGCATTGGACTGGCCGATGATGCGCTTGTGGAGGACGTCCTCCATGCGAATCAGCTTCTGAGTCTCTTCTTCTGTCAGCTTGTAGACCGGGATGCCTGTCCAGATGGAAAGCACTTCGGCTACGGCTTCTTCATCAACCTCGTCGAAGAGATCAACGCCGCTGGCCTTGATGCTGTCCTCGATCTCGGTCTTGCGATCAAGCAGCGTCTTTTCCTCGTCGCGCAGTTGACCCGCACGCTCGAAGTCCTGGTCTTCAACAGCCTTCTTCTTGGCGTCGACGACCTTGGCCAGGCTGGCCTCGATCTCTTTGTGATCAGGAGGCGTCTCCATGCGCTTAATGCGCAATCGTGAGCCAGCCTCATCGATCAGGTCGATTGCCTTGTCGGGCAGTTGGCGATCAGCAATGTAGCGGTCGGCCAAGTTGGCCGCAGACACGAGAGCCTGGTCGGTAATCGTGACCCGGTGATGCTCTTCATAACGATCGCGCAGACCCTTGAGGATCTCGATCGTATGGCTGAGCGTCGGCTCCTCGACCTTGATTGGCTGAAAGCGACGCTCGAGAGCGGCATCTTTCTCGAGGTGCTTGCGATACTCCTCGGTGGTCGTGGCACCGATTGTCTGCAGCTCGCCGCGGGCGAGCATCGGCTTCAGGATCGAGGCGGCGTCAATCGCACCCTCGGCCGCGCCGGCACCCACGAGGGTGTGCAGTTCGTCAATGAACAGGATGATGTCGCCGCGCGTCTTGATCTCTTTGAGCACCTTCTTGAGGCGTTCCTCAAAGTCACCGCGATAACGGGAACCAGCCACAAGTGCACCCAGATCAAGGGTGTACAGCAACTTGTCTTTGAGCGTCTCAGGGACGTTGTGGTCAGCAATGCGCTGCGCAAGTCCTTCGACAATAGCGGTCTTGCCCACACCGGGCTCGCCAATGAGCACCGGGTTGTTCTTGGTACGGCGGCTCAGCACCTGCATGACGCGTTCGGTTTCGCGTTCGCGGCCTATGACAGGATCGAGTTCTTTGTCCTTGGCGGCCTGGGTCATGTTGCGCCCGAACTGATCGAGCACGAGCGAGCCACTGGTGCCGCTCTGGTCACCTGATTGCGAGCCTGCGGCCTGTCCGGCGGTTTCTTTGCCCGCTGAGCCTGAAGGGCCGGCATAGCCGCTCAGAAGTTGGATGACCTGCTGGCGGACCCGCGAAAGATCGGCACCCAGCTTTACGAGTACTTGCGCGGCGACGCCTTCGCCCTCTCGAATGAGGCCAAGCAGAATGTGCTCGGTGCCGATGTAGTTGTGCCCGAGCTGAAGTGCTTCACGAAGAGAGAGTTCAAGAACCTTCTTGGCGCGCGGAGTGAAGGGGATGTGGCCGCTGGGCGATGCTCCGCCTTGACCAATAATTTCTTCGACCTGAGAGCGGACGCCTTCAAGCGAGATACCGAGCGCCTCAAGAGCTTTGGCCGCAACGCCTTCGCCCTCGTGAATGAGGCCAAGCAGAATATGCTCGGTACCGATGTAGTTGTGATTGAGCAAGCGCGCTTCTTCTTGCGCGAGTACGACGACTCGGCGTGCTCGGTCCGTAAACCGTTCAAACAAGTCGATCCTCCAAGACCGGTGATGGGTGTTTCAACATTCTACCGAGGGATGTGACGCGATACCCCTCAACACCGGTTCAAGTCGACCAAAACCCTATGTTCGATAGGTCACATCGAGCGACTTTTAGCGGGCGTCGGCCCATCGCGGGTATCGTCTGTCGCGTGGCGTCACTGAGTCCCCTCCAGGAAATGCCTTCGGGCGTCGATGACATGAAACGGATCGAACGCGCCTTGGAAGAGGCCGTCACCGCCGATGATCCCTTTCTCACCGAGATCGCCTCACATCTGCTGCTAGCGGGCGGTAAACGGCTCCGACCTGCGTTTGCGCTGACTTCAGCCCTCGTCGGCGAGCCCGACCCGGTTGCCTCAGACGCCTACATTCAGGCAGCTATTTCGGTCGAACTTGTCCACCTTGGTTCGCTGTACCACGACGACGTGATGGATGACGCCGAGACGCGCCACGC
>CAYUOD010000589.1:0-2117 GCA_964446225.1 uncultured Acidimicrobiales bacterium
TAGGGTGAAGGAAACGGCCGTTTCTACAGGTGTCGGTATGGGAACGGCCGTTGGCGTTGCCAATACCGTACAGCCACTCACAAAAAAAACGGTAAAAATCAAAAATACAACAATTCGATTCAAAATATCATTCTCCAGCGTCAGTGATCAATGCAAGTCAACTTATTTATTGATTCCAATCCGCAATTATATCCCAAAATCCCTTGCCTTTTTTCTGCCGTCGAACCTTAATCTATTTGAGTATGCAAAATAGAAAATCAGTTGACTTTTTAGAACATTCGTGCTATATTACTTGTGACATACGATTTACCCTCTTCCCTCTCCCTCACAACCCTCTTCCTCTTTTTTTGGAGTCAGCAAAAGCGACCTTTGCTGACTCCATCCTCTTTTTTTCAAAGCCGCCAATGAGTTGTAAAACTACTGAGGGAGATGAACAAACTATATTTGCAAGGAGAATGATTATGCGTGATTTTAGCGCAGTTGAACAAAACAAACAGCGATCTATGCCCGTACAGCCATCTACCCTATTGCCCATCAATGTATCCGTATCCCGCAAAATGATTATTGGCGCAATTATGTTTATTGCGTTGCTTGCTTTCGAGCTTTTTAATTTTGATACAACGCGCTATGCGTTGCTCAGTTTGCTGGGCGATGTGCGATTCTTAGGGCTGCAGTGGGCGGGCATTCTGGCTATTGCCTTTTGTGCGATTGATTTTGCTGGATTGGCACGGATGTTTACGCCACAGCAGGGTGATGAAGAACCAACGGCCGTTTACTATTTAATGGGCGCGTGGTTACTTGGGGCGACTATGAATGCAGTGATGACTTGGTGGGCGATTTCTTTGACGCTGCTGACGCATGAGCTTGGAAATGAAATTTTGAGCCGCGAACAGTTGTTGTATTATGTGCCGCTCTTTGTAGCGACGCTTGTTTGGCTAACGCGCATCCTGTTTATTGGCGCATTTTCTGTGGCTGGTGAACATGTTTTTGATTTGGCGGGTAGGCAATCTGTCGATAAGGGTGTTGTGCAGCAGCGGATGATAAAAGCAAGGCCAACACAGTCCGCTAACGGCCGTTACCCGCGCAAAACGGAACGGCCGTCAACCCCCAATCGTCCGTCCCGACGTTCACCAATACCCATGCAGGCTCGGAGGCGCAAATAGGGGTTGTCAGGGTATCGGGTGTGTGATAATCTCTTTTTAAGATTATTGTACATTTATCTATTATCTATTTGAATTATTTTGATTTATTTGGCATTATTCATTCTTCTTTTCATTGTAAAAAACCATTGTTTTTAATTGGGCAGTAATCGTCAGTTTTAAGCAACTCCGAGGCGATTTAAAAATCGGAACAGCTTTCTACAAATGGGTTTAACTATTTATTCTGCATGACGATTATTGGTCACAACATTATTTTATGTATTAAAATCAATTTATTGCCCTCAATGTCAGGTATCAAAAAAATCCAGACCAAGGTGGACGTGCATATTTGTACGTTCACCTTTTGCTTTTAACGTTGTTGGGTTGGAATTATGCAATTTAGCGTAGAGTTTGTTTTTCGTATTATTGGGGCTATTGGGATAGCCATTGGTGCTGGTTTTTTGGGCAATGATGTTGCTGACTATTTTGGCGTTTTGCCAGATGCGTATGTAGCGATTTTTACATTGGTTGGGTTTCTAGTTGGCCTAATTTTGACACCGTATTTTACGATACGGCCGTTACGTCAACTGAGTAGAAAATTAGCCGATATGCCACCCGAACGGTTAATCGCCATCATCGCTGGCATCTTTTTAGGATTGATGGCGGCCGCCTTGTTGTCTTTGCCGCTTGGTTTTTTGCCGCCCCCATTTCGTCAAATTATGCCCCTAGCAACCGCCGTCATCCTTTGTTATCTCAGCGTGATTATTTTAACGTCGCGTCAAAAAGATTTGCTCTCATTTTTTAATGGATGGCGACCAGGCAGCGGTGGATTTAGCAAACCGCCAGATGAAGGTGCGGCTGAAACGTATATTTTGCTGGACACCAGCGTCATTATTGACGGCCGTATCGCCGACATTAGCAAAACTGGATTTATACGCTCTACCCTACTGGTTCCTAACTTTGTTTTAATGGAGTTAC
>CAYUOD010000590.1:0-2112 GCA_964446225.1 uncultured Acidimicrobiales bacterium
CGAGACCTGTCGACCAACTCAGGACATAGATTCCTGACGTCCACCTCTTCGGCCGGCGCGAGGCATCGCTTATTACTCTCGTCACGGATCGACGAATGGCCACAGGGAAGGGCGCACAAGAGGCGAACCTTTCCTTTTTGCGTTCTGACCGGGTCTATCAATCCTCCCAGAGGCGCTATGACCGGTATTTCAGACAACGCAATGCAATCGATGCAGTACGCGATGAGTGGACTCTCAGCGCGGGCAGAGGTTCGTGCCAACAACATCGCCAATGCTGAGACGCCCGGATTCGTGGCGAAGTCGCTCGACTTCGAGTCCACGCTCAAGGCAGCGCTTACGAGTGGCAAGAGTGCTGAGAATGCTGGTCCGGCGATCATCAGCGCCAGGGACACCTTGCCGAACATCTTCGGGAACACCGTGGAACTCGAACTGGAGACCACGGAGATGCTATCTGACGACATCCTCTACCAGGCGATGATCAACAGTTGGAACTCCAAAGCCAAGAATCTTCGTATAGCGATGGGTAGGAACTAGGCATGGCAAGTCCATTTGCAGCCATGAACACCGCGCAATCCGGTGTCACGATGGCGGGTCGCTGGCTCGACACCATTGGCCACAACATCTCAAATATCAACACTTACACCTCAGTGGACGATGAGCCGTTTCGTGCTCGATACCTCGTCATTCAAGAAGCTGAAGGTGAGTTGGCCACAGGCAACGGTGTACAACTCCAGCGGATCACTCAGGCTGAGGGTGATGCACCCGTCATCTTCGACCCATCCAACCCGTTGGCAAACGAGGAGGGGTTGGTGCAGGGTCCACTTGTAGACATGACCGGGCAAATGTCTGACATGATCATCGCCCAGCGGGCTTATCAGATCAATCTCAAGGTCATTAGTACCGCATACGACGCGTACAAGAGCGCACTGCAGATCGGTCGCTGATGGTTCTTCCAATCACCCCAGTCTCTGCAGCTCCGATCTCGTCAGCGCTGTCGTCAACCGGTGGCGCCGGTGGCAAGACCGATTTTGGTGACGCAATTGCCAAAGGTATCGAGGCTGTGTCCTCAGCTGACACCAAGGCCGACGGTCTTGCGCAGGCCCTAGTAACCGGCGATCCCACAGTGCAGCTTCACGATGTGACCGTGGCGGCTGCTGAAGCAAACCTCTCTTTGCAGCTCATGGTGGCTGTCAGGGACAAGGCCGTTGAGGCCTATCAAGAGATCATCAACCTACAGGTCTAGGTATGGCATCAAACGAAGAAATCATGTCTCAGAATGCAATCGATATGCTGATCGCCCAAATGGCGAACGGTGGAGACAGCCAACCATCAGAGTCGGGGGACGACTGCGGATCCGGAACACCGGAGCCTCAAGAAGCATCCTCCGGCGGTGGGCATGGCGGGTAGGAAACTCTCTCAAGCTGAAATAGATGCACTCATTGCCGCGGCAGACTCTGCAGCGGCTGCGACCGATACTGTCGTAGCCGAGCGCCCTTCTAGGCCAAAACCTGTTGTAGCCGTGCGGCCAGCAATCACCGGACAGGTGGACCTGGCGTTCGAGGCGAGTGCCCGCCTCATCTCTGAGCGATTCGCTGGGCGACTGGGTGGTGCAGTGGCACAGGTCTCAGGTCATCAGGTCGAGGTCCGTGGACTCAAGCTCAGCGTTGGTGACATGATCAGCCTGTTCACCTCAAGCGGACCGCGTACAGCAGAAGTCGTGGCGCTCACTGCAACCGGCGCAGCTGCGCTTGTTTACGGCGAGACCGAGGGTGTTGGAAAATCTGATCCGGTTTACCTGCTTGATAGTGGTCACAGCTTTCCAATTTCGGCCGGGATGCTTGGTCGTGTACTTGATGCACATGGCAATCCCATCGACGGCAAGGGCCCTATTCATGGTGAGCGGGTTTCGCTGAACAACGCGATCCCTGGTCCGCTGACGCGGCGTCGTATTGAGGATGCGCTTCCTATGGGAGTGCGCCTGCTGGACACGCTCTGTACCGCTGGACGCGGACAGAGAATGGGCATTTTTGGCGGTTCAGGTGTCGGCAAGTCGACGCTGCTGGGCATGATGGCCCGGGGCACTGCCGCTGACGTAAACGTGGTTGCTCTCAT
>CAYUOD010000591.1:0-2112 GCA_964446225.1 uncultured Acidimicrobiales bacterium
CTGGTTGACAATCACCTCATCGCCAGCCATCTCGGCAACGCGGACCTCGCCCGAGTCAAGCAACTCGACTGCCTGGGTAACCACCGCCAACGCGTCGTTATCACCCGCGCTCAGCGAGTCACGCCGTTCCCAGAGCTCGACTACCTGTGCTTGCAAATCAGCCATGTGCTCACGCTAGCTGGCTAGCAACCGGCCTAGGTCAAGCGGGACTCGATGAGATCTAACGATTCATCCGAACGTACGAGCGCGAACCGGATACGGAATCTTGCCGCATCACCGTAGAACTCACCCGGGCTTGCGATCACGCCAAGGCGCCTCGCGAGCACATCGGCGAATGCCCATGCATCGCCATCTGGTGCCTCGGGAAACAGATAGAAGGCCCCCTGCGGCATCTCAACCGGCACATCCAACGCCTCAAGAATTTTCGCCATGCGCTCAAGGCGCCGCCAATAACGCTCTCGCTGCTCGTCAACATGCTGCTCATCACCCAAAGCGGCGGCGCCCGCAGCCTGGGAGGGACCGGGGACCATGAACCCGGCGTGCTTGCGGACCTCGCTCAGATAGTGCACAAGCTCGGCGTCGCCAGCGAAGAAGCCCACACGCATGCCGGCCAGGTTCGTACGCTTGGACAACGAGTGCACGGCGACTACGCCTTCAGTGCCGTGTTGCAGGATGGACTTCGGCTCGCCGTTCCACGTGAATGCCACGTAGCACTCGTCGCTGAACACAGGAATCGAGTGGCTGCGACCCCAGGCTGCGGCCGCACCCAGATCCTGGATCCCACCGGCAGGATTTCCTGGGCTGTTGACCCAGAGACACAGAGCACGATCGGCCTTGTCCTGCGGTATCGCCGTGAGATCCAGCGAGAAGTCGTCGAGAACGGGAACCGCCACGGGCTCGCAGCCCGCCAGGGTCGCGCCCATTTCGTAGGACGGATACGCCACCTCGGGGTACAGCACCACGTCTCGCTCGGGCGTCCTGAGTTTGAGCCAGTGAGGAAGACCTGCAACAAACTCCTTCGAGCCCACCGTGGCCGCTACCTGGGACTCCGAGACCGACACGCCGAGATAGCTCTGCAGCCACCCGCAGGCGGCTGCACGAAACGCTTGGCTACCGACCGAAGCCGGATAGCCCCGCTCGCTGCCTGACGTCTGAATCGCGTCGAGCACGAGTTTGGGAGGCGGATCGCAAGGAGTCCCGATGGACTGATCAACTATCTCGCCATGCGCCCGTCCAGCTATCGATTTCAGCTCATCGAGACGATCGTAGGGATAGGGAGGCGGAGCAAACCCCTCAGTCACGATGCACCATCCACGACGTACTCACTCAGCAGGCCGCGACCAGCCGCATCAAGTCGCGCGTAAATATGGGAGCCCTCGTCGGTGTTCTCGATAGAAAGCACCTCACCCTCACGATGCACTGTGGCGGTCACGTCACCGCGCGAGTAGGGAACCATAAGTTCCACAACACTGCTCGTCAGGCGAAGCAGGCCCGAGACCGCATCGAGCAGCTCCGGGATACCCTGCTCGGTCTTCGCTGAAACAGCAACACTCCCTGGATGTTCGCGCACAAGGTCGCGCGCCTGCGCTGAATCCAGGTCAGCCTTGTTCATAACCAGCAGTTCAGGAATCCCACTCACACCGATCTCGGCGAGCACTGCACGAACAATGGAGATCTGCTCCATCGGGTCAGGAGCAGACGCATCCACCACATGGATGAGTAGCTCCACCTCGGCCACTTCCTCGAGTGTCGACTTGAAAGCCTGCACGAGGGAGTGGGGAAGTTTCTTGATGAAGCCGACCGTGTCAGACATCAGGACCTGCTCACCGCCAGGCAGTACCAGCCGGCGAGTGGTGGCCTCAAGGGTCGCGAACAGTCGGTTTTCTACGAGCACCGACGAACCGGTCAGCGCATTGAGCAGACTGGACTTACCGGCATTGGTGTACCCGACTAGAGCAGCGGTGTGGAAACGTGCACGCCGACGCGACTATCTCTGTGTGCGCCTCGTGCTGCGAAGATGGACAAGATCACGCTCAAGCTTCGTCATGCGGCGCTGGATGCGCCGCCTGTCGGTCTCCAGCTGGCTCTCGCCCGGTCCGCGGGTACCAATGC
>CAYUOD010000592.1:0-2102 GCA_964446225.1 uncultured Acidimicrobiales bacterium
CTCCTCAAGAAGCTGCTTTGGAGTGACGGCAGTTGCCACGTCTGAACCCTTCACGCTCTGCTCAGAACCTAGGTTTCAGTCGGCCAAAGAGCACCTAAGCATTAGCTCAGCGCTAGATGAGCCCAACGGCGTCAGTCGACGCGGTCTGAGCCGATGGGGTCGGCGAACCCTCAGTAACAGGTCCCTGAGCCTGATCAGTGAGTGCCTCAGCGAACAGAACTGCCTGCTCGCGAATTAGTACAGCATCAGGCCATACGGCCCCGGAGTGCAGCGCATCCAGTTTGAGATTCGGCTCATCGAGGCAGTCAAGCGCCATGCCCACCAACTCCCGCGCGAGAGACGAATCACCGCTCGCAACCCGCGCCGCCAGATCCAGGAAGGCCGCGGCCGCGGCGGAACGCCGATCCGCGCTTTCACATATCTCGGGGTACAAAGATGAGATCGACAGCTCGCACAATTCAGCAGCAGACGTCGAACGCTGTCCCGCAACGATAAGTGGTTGATCCACGTAGCTGCAGGTGAGTTGTGTCGTTGCAGCAATAAGAGCATCACTGGCTCCAGCGAGCATCCGACCAGATCCAAGCCGCGACAACGCACTACGCCGCACCATGAACGAGGCCGGCAGAAAGGACTCGGAATCAATCAGCGCAAGGCTCAGGTTGGCCTGGGCGCTCGCCTGCGACAACGATCCACTCAGTGCTGGTCCGAAGCTCATGTCGGACGCCGGACTTTTTTGTAGCTGCTCGATCTGCACTGACGCACGGTCTTCACACCAGATGTCGCCAGGTCGCGCTACGGCGACAAGTCCAGAGTCAGTCGCACCAAGCGCCAACTCGATGAGCGTGTCATCATCCGCCTCGGGCGCGACAATCACTTTGACGTTCTCGCCCATCTGACGGTGAGGTTCAACGCTGGTTGCGAGTACGAGTTCACTGACCTGATCCGACTGCGAAGTAATGGACGCAAGTGTGGCCACAAGATCGTTGTTGTCTGTCTCTGCGTTGGCGACTACAAACACCGCCAGTTTGTGATCCTCCACCGGATCGAAAGATGAACAGAGGGGCTGGGGCTCCAAGGTGAAGTCGTCAAACAGTGCAACCCAACGCGAGAGGGCTCGATGATCGGACCGCACACGTTGCTGCCCGGCGAGCGCAACGTCGCTCAGGGCCTCGCCATCGGACAACAACATGCCCACAAAAGTGCTGAGCTCGCTGTCACTCTCCCAGGTAAACACCTGGGCGGACGGTATGAGATGACTCGACACACCCGGACGGGCGGCGGTCAGCACAGGAACACCCATCGCAGCC
This sequence comes from uncultured Acidimicrobiales bacterium, assembly GCA_964446225.1. Lineage (GTDB taxonomy): Bacteria > Actinomycetota > Acidimicrobiia > Acidimicrobiales > Poriferisodalaceae > CAYUOD01. Next base: position 1,308 of record CAYUOD010000592.1, read on the forward strand.
GCTTCAAGAGCTTGTACACAAAGGCCCGCCTCGTTGCGACTCATCGAGGCATCTGAGAGAGCTCGCAAGGTCGGAGGAAGTTCCACCGCCAGGCGAGCACCACGAATTCGGGCCACACGATCTGCCAACGATCCGCTCGCAGAGGCAAGCAACCGCAGGTCTGCGTGAGCACCCCAACCCTGGCCGACGATCTCTATATCGAGGTTGGTTTCAAGGAGTTGACGTACGAGATGGGCATTGGTGGGGTCAGCATCGCCAATCACCACGACATCACTCATGACAGGCCGCACCCGTCGCGTGGCGGCGTCAATCGCCAACAGGTTGCACGACGGCTTCATGTAGAACATCGCATACGCGCCGGGGCCTGTGTAGGTGGCGTTCTGTGAAGGATCAGCTGTAGTGACCACGTCATGGGTTGCAACGAATTCTTCAAGACGATCCCGCGCAACCGGCGCATCGACGAAGGTCATCCCGGCACTCATCGCGATCGTCATGATCTCAAGCTCAGCGGTGACCTCTCGCAACTCGTTGAGATCCAAGTCAGCGCCAGAAGGCACGTGTACGAGGACCTCAGGTGCTGTGTGAACCAGCAAGCTCGCCAAGTTCTTCATGCGCTGCGCCTGGGTGGGTCCATGAAGCAACGGGTCAAAGCCGTGCACCGTGTGTCCCATGTCTCTTAAGGCTTGCAGTAGATGGACATGGACACTTCGTCCGCCCGTCTCAGCACCTCGACCACATACAAGAGTTTTCATCCCCGCCTCCAAGTGAGCAGACTTCCCTCGCTGACGTAGTCGC
>CAYUOD010000593.1:0-2099 GCA_964446225.1 uncultured Acidimicrobiales bacterium
CGAAATCGGGCGGTTCGGGCACATCGTGCCTGGTCAGGCCAATGCGGGTGGACCGGCCCGACACGACTGGATGAGGTCGGATCGCAACGCTGTGACCAGCACGTTCTTGAGCAGCCAGGGTTGAACCGCCCGATTTCGTCCAGATCCTACGGCTACCCCCTGTTAGCCCCCAGCGGGCACTGGCCGTCAGACGTTGACAAAGCGCCCGATGCGATCTACGGTCCGACTGGGCGGTAATGGTCACCAGAAGATGGGTCGGTGCGTTTCCCGTATGTTGTGTCAGGGTAAGCTTGTGGCAGTATTAGCAGCTCTTGGCGTGCTGTTGGCTGCCTGCGGAGATCCTCAGAATTCACTGGGAGACGAGGACGCGGGAGTGGAACTGGTCGCTGGAGAGATATCCGCAGCGCCCGCCGAGCACGACCCGATAGTCATAGCCCCAAAGGAGCGCGACCGCCTCCACACAAGCGTGACCGGTGCCAGCGAGACAGATGTCGACCTCGCAGAAGAGAAATACGGTGTGCGGCTGTGCGGACCCAACGAGTCGGTGTTACAGCCTCAGACCCCCCAAGAAGTTGCAAGGTTCGACTCAAAAAAGCAAACTATCCTTTTCTCCTTCGACTTCCTCAATGTGAGCGACTCGATTTGTGTTCGCCCTCAAGTAGAAAACTTTCAACTCTTTGGCGCGGACAACACAATGCTCATGAGCTTTATCACCCACAGAGACTGCGCCGGTGACCCCTCCTGCTCTTCTGTCTTGCCTGGAGGGAGCTTTACCGCAGAGTTGGAATGGGACCTCGCAGTTCGCAACGCAACTACCGAGTCCAGCAAGGTCGCCGAACCGGGAGAGTACACGGTCCGCCTCGTGTTGAACTCGGAGCTCTTAGAGGCGCCAGATGGAACACCAATCCAGCGCGAGCAGGATGCACTCTCAGAGCCGTTGTCGCGTTCCGTCTCGGTTGAGTCAGCGTTCACTGTTGGCGAAGATCTCGGTTAGGACCCTCCCGTTATGAACACTCGGCTTGCCAACTCCTCAAAGAGATTCGTGTCCTGGGTGGTCGTACTGATGGTCATTGCGGTGCTCACATTTGCCACCCTGGCGGATGCGCCGCGCGCAGAAGCCACCAACGTCAGTCCGGACGGGATTCATTGGAGGCGGAGCACGTTCTTCGGATCCCTGCCAATCCCCTTGGCACTCAGAAACCAGATTGGGCCTGGGTTCGAGGCGCAGGTCATGAACTACACGATCGCATCCTGGGGCAGCGTATCCGCCAACAATCCCTACCCTTCCGGTCCCGCGAGAACAGATTTTTTGTTCGCTTACCAGTATGGAGGGGCTCCTTCCTGTAGTTGGTCGTCGCCATTTAAGGTAGTCACGTTCTGTGTTCGCCCTGTTCCTGGATCAGGACTCAATCACACGAGCATCGACTCCAACGGGCACGTCGTGACATCCTGGATCGAAATTGATCCGGTCTATCGCTATGCGTCGGGCGCCTACTGCCACGAGTTTGGGCACTCGCTAGGCCTGTACCACGGTACGGCGTCTTCATGTCTCTATTACATGTACCTCTCAGGATCGCCCGATCCTGGTCAACACAGCTTGGATCTGTCACGGACCGTGAACAATAACCACACCCACTTTCCGTAGAGAGGGTCTTTCCGGAAAGCGGTGTTTTTGGTCGTTAGTCGATGATGATTCTGTTGGGGTGCTCACCGACCTGATTCAACGGGTCCTCCAGGGCGCGTTGGAGGCGGAGATCACTGACCATCTCGGCTATGAACCCCACGTTGTAGAGGGCCGCGGGACCGGAAACTCGCGCAACGGTCACTACCCGAAAACAGTGCGCACCGAGGTTGGTGATGTTCGCGTCGGGGTCTGTCAGAACTTTTGTGTAAGTGCGTGATCTAGGGTCCGCGGCTTGATGCCGTGGACTGCGAGAGGATCATGTTCATGAACAAAGAGATGGAACCCACGGCGAGGTCGACGGAACTGGTGCCTTTGGGGGTGTCGATGCAGGACTGGGCCGAGGAATTGGTGGCCCGGGCGCAGGCTGAGGGCGTGGAGCTCACTGGTGACGGCGGGCTGCTAACGGGTCTGATCA
>CAYUOD010000594.1:0-2094 GCA_964446225.1 uncultured Acidimicrobiales bacterium
TATGCCTACTGCCGAACTCATTAACAAAGTCACCTGGAAGATCCCTAATGCCCTGGCATTGGTCGGTTCCCGAGCTGGAGATCGCTGGAACGCGATGACAACAAGTTGGATCTCTCAGGTGGCCATGGAGCCGGTGCTTGTGGCGATCTCGGTGGACAATACCGCTGTCACCCATGAGTTGATCTCCGAGAGCGGGGCCTTCACTGTCAACTTATGGTCTCCGGAGAACACCAGACCGTTCGTGAAGTTCTCGAAACCGGCGGCGTTCGAGGATATGACGCTGAACGGCTTTGTCGTCACCGAGGGAGTTACGGGCACTCCGATCTTTGCTGACGCCATCGCCTGGATCGAGTGTGAGGTGAGGGAGACGATGCACTTTGGTTCACATTCGCTGTTCGTCGGTGAGCTCGTTGACTGCGACCTGGTGGATCCTGATGCCACGAGGGCGGCGGCAATGAGTGACACCCGCATGAAGTACGGGGGCGTTCCGCGAGGCGGCCACACCTAGATTCGCGTAGCGTCCGGGTATCTACTCATCTAGCCAAAGGACTGATCATGCGCGAGACCCCTGAAGATCTCGAGCAGCTCCAGGACCTGCTGGATACGAGCTACGCGGCCGCGGGCTCCCACCTGCGCGAGGTAATCACCCCAGAGAGGCGCCTTACGGCTGAGGAAGTTGCCGCAGCGCTTGAGGGAATGTCGTTGTTGGCCCTTGCCACGGTTACGTCCGATGGTCGTCCACTGGTTGCGCCGGTGGATGGCATTTTCTGTCGCGGAAGTTTCTGGTTCGGGTCCAGCGACTCGTCACTCCGGTTTGCGCACATCAGGGCGCGGCCACAGGTGAGCGCGACCTATCTGCCCCGTGAGGCTCTTTCGGTGACTGTGCACGGCGAGGCTTTTGAGGTTTCACCAGGTGAACGGGGCTTTGACGATTTGCAGGCCTGTTGTATTGACATCTATGGCGAGGACTGGAAGAACTGGGCCGGCTCCGCGCCCTACGCCCGCATCCACGCCAGCAAGATGTTCACGTTCCAACTCGATGCCGACGCGGTACCGTCCTCATCCTAAAAGGTAACTCTTCGACTACGGTAACTGACCAGCTACCATAGCAATGTGTCAAGTTCTACCGATCCATTGGACCTCCTGGGTGATCCCACGCGGCGGAAGATTCTGGAGCTGTTGCAGTTCCGTGCCCGAGCAGTGGTCGAGATTTCTGAAGAGCTTCCAGTGAGTCGCCCGGCGGTGTCGCGCCACCTGCGGGTCATGTTGGACGCTGGCCTCGTCGAATGTCAGGCCGATGGCACCCGCCGGGTCTATGCGATCCGGCGTGAAGGGTTCGCCAGTGTCGCTGCGTATTGGGACGGATTCTGGACGGGCGCGCTGAGCAGCTACAAGCAGACCGCCGAAAGCCGGCGTAGGGAGAAGCAATGAAGTCAACAGACATTACCGTCGAGAAGACGATCCGCGTGGAGACCGACGTCGCAGCGGCGTACGAGGTCTTCACTGAGGCACTCGGCTCGTGGTGGCCATTTGAAGGCTTCTCCATCAGCGGAGGTCAGACGAGGACCGCGATACTTGAGGCCAAGGCCGGTGGACGGATCTATGAGATCGATGCGGCTGGCGCCGAGCATCTGTGGGGCACCGTCATTGCATGTGACGCTTCGCGCTCGATCACCGTTGACTGGCATCCTGGCCAGGATGCCAGTGTCGCTACGCGCTGGACCGCCACGTTTGATGCAGTGAGTGACTCAGTGACCGAGCTCCGCCTCGTGCATACGGGTTGGGAGGTGCTCGGAGACTCCGCCGACGAGGTATCTGGCCGGTACACCTCAGGTTGGGACGCGGTCCTGAGTCCCTATTTGGCGGCCGTGTAGCCGCCTATCTTTCCCAGACGACGCCACTGTCGGAAGGCGCCTTGAGCAGCCGAGCCGACGGCGACTGTTTATTGATGTGGCCGATGAGACCCTTGTAGACCTCGAATCCGCAGAGGCGCTGGAGCCCTGGGGAGAACTTCGAGACGGTGTCGAGAGCCAAGCCCAACTGCTGGTTCTCCTGTTGGCGCACCCAGCCTGCGCAGTAGTTCATGGCCACTCC
>CAYUOD010000595.1:0-2093 GCA_964446225.1 uncultured Acidimicrobiales bacterium
CTCGACGCCATGACGTTGTCTATGCCCTCGGCCATGGACAGTGCCCCGTGGTCGGGAACACCGCTGCCAGCCAACAGAGCAGCTCGATCTTCTGGGGACGCGCCAACCATCCCCTCCATGAACTCTTCACCGGCTCCTGGTGTCTGCCACACCTTGGCCAAGTCGTGCCATTCGAAGTCGGCGCTCAGGTTTCCCATATCGACAGCGAATGAGCGTACGTTGGCTGGTCGGTACGAAACCAGGCGCGTCGTGAAGAATGAGCCCCAATCGTGTCCAACGAGGTCGACGGGGCCGTCGATTGCGGCAATCTTTGTGGCGAGGTAGTCGACATAGCTGTACATCGTGCAATCGAAGTCGTCAGGAATCGGCACACCAAATCCGGGGAGCGAAATCGCGACAATATTGTCGCTATCCAACTCGGCCACGAGCGGTTCCCAGATCTTCGCGGTCTCAGGAACACCATGCAGAAGTACAACAGTCATGTTTGGACGCTACTCAGCCGACGTCACTCCCCACAATTCACTGCCCGAATCTGCGTGAAGCGTCGCCTGGTCCCCTGTGAGGGGACCAGGCGACGCTTCACCGGAATCTCGGCGGTGGCTTCACGCCTGAGACCACCAGATAAGTGAGACTGAACAGGAATCCGGGCTGAGTCCGTGTGAGTGCCTGTTCCCAGTCGAGGATCTGCTGCTCGGCGAAACTACCGACGCCCCGATCCCGCCAGATTCTCGGCCACTGGCTGAGACCGAAAGCTGCTTGAGGATCCGTGAAGAACAAGGGGAAACCAGCAACGGTGATGTCCGCGAGTCCGAGCATGCCGAGCCGTTCTGGGTAGCTGGAAGCAATTCGACCGTTGAGGTAGCCAACGTCCCGCCGCAGGCGTCTTACCTCGTCGGTCAACTCAGGGGCAACTCCTGGGACATTGATCGAAAGGGTCTGCTGATCGGGGTCCGAGAGCACGAGGCGGCCTCCCGGCTTCACCACCCGGATCATCTCCGCTATGGCCGTGTCTGGCTCGGGTATGTGCTGAATGACACGGTCGGAGCGCACGCCGTCGAAGCTGTTGCTAGCTACGGGAAGTTGCCTGCCATCGGCCTGCGCAACAGAGATTCCGCGTTTGGCTGCTGCGTCGCACATCGTCATGGCCAGGTCGAACCCGAGACAGCGCTCGGCGCCGAGCGCCACCGCATCGTCGCCCGGGCCGACCCCCACGTCAAGGATGAGGCCAGCGCCGAGCAGTTCGTAGGTGCGCTGTTTGTAAGCCTGAATCGCGGGCAGTGCGTTGACCTTCTGCTGCCAGTGCAATGCCTCTGTCGGCGAGTGTGATGCGTCGACATTGGTGTAGGTGTCGCTCATCCGCAGCCCCAAGTCCTCCGGGAAGCGTAGCCGCATCCGATATGCGGTAATCGGGTTACGCCTCCGCGTGGTTGGCGGCGGGATTCGGGTCGGTTGCGGGCCGAATTTCGGCGTCAGACCGGATGGGCTAGCCGTCGAGACTGTCGAGCGGAACGCCGCAGCTGATGCCGATGCCATCCATTGCGTCCTCCAGTGGCACGTCTAATGCGCTGGCCACCGTGCTCGTGTAGCGCATGAGCGCCACCGATGCCACGATCTCCACAATCTCGGCATCGGTCCAGCCCACCGAACGGAGATCGTCGGTCATGGCGTTGGTGACCGCGGCCGGTCGGCGGCCGACCACGCGCGCAAAGTCGACAGCGGCGTTTTCTTTGTCGCTGAGCCTTGGTGAGTGTTCACCCTCGATAACGGCGACGCATTCGTCACGGCTCCAAGTTCTGCCCATGAGCGCCATCATGTGTGCCGCGGTGCAGTATTCGCACTCGACTTCGTATGCGGTGACAGCAAAGAAAACCCGCTTGAGCTCCTCGCGGATTGAGCCTTCGCTGGCGGTTGCCAGGCTGAGTGTCCAGAGGGCATCGGTTACTTCGGGTAGGTAGTTCAGCCCCTGCTGGAGTCCTGGAACCATGTGATAGTAGGCCTTGACACGCTCGAAGACTTCCTTCTGGCGACCCTCCGCCTGCTCGGGATCGATCAGCTCTACGCGTGCCATTGCGGCTCCTTGTTCAGATGGATGT
>CAYUOD010000596.1:0-2091 GCA_964446225.1 uncultured Acidimicrobiales bacterium
CGGCCTGCTCGATCGGACAGCGCCAGTCCTCCTCGGAATGGATGATCAGCGTCGGAGTCGAAATGTCATCCACATAGGAGATAGGACCAGTGCTGCGCACCCGATCAATATCCTGCGCGTTCTTGGCTCCGGTATAGACATGGCTGAACCATGGACCGATGTCGCTGGAGCCTTGCATCGATTCCCAGTTGTTCACGGCTCGCTCGCTGAGAGCCGCGGCGTATACGTCACTATGGGCAATCGCCCAGGTGGCCATGTAGCCGCCATAGCTGCCGCCGCCGATACCAATGCGTTCACTGTCAACTTCGTCCAGGTCAGCGAGATACCGCGTGAGGGCCTGTACATCGTCCCAGTCGACGGTGCCTATGCACCCCTCGATGGCTGACGCCCACTCAGCTCCGTAGCCATCTGAGCCCCGCGGATTGCCGCCGATGACGACGTACCCCTGCGCCGCAGCAACCTGGAACTCGTCAAAGAACCGGTACCCCCATTGCGTCATCGGACCACCATGCACGTAGATGAGGCCCGGGCGGCCACCTGCAGCACCGAGTGAGCTGGGCGGCCGCAACACCCACGCTTCAACCATCGCTCCCCCGCTGCTCTGTACGCTCACCACCTCCGGATGCACAAGGTCCACCTCTGCTAGAAGCTCAGCGTTCAAATGCGTCAGCTGCTGCTCCTCACCATCAACAAGGCGCCATAATTCCATTGGATGCGTCTCGTCGCCAGAGCTATAGAAGACCGCACCCGACCCAGCGACCGCGCAGGCGCCGATCGACCGGTTTCCGCCAAGGACAGTGCGCCGCTCGCCCGAGTCAACATCGATTGCGTCGACACGCACTGCACCCCGACTCAGCCCCACGACGTAAGCCTCGCTATTCACGACCTGCAGAGGACTGGGCGGCGCAAACGGGTCAAAGCGACCCACATCGTCGGGATCAATGCACCTACAAGTGCCGTCCAGATCCAACCGGTGCAGCTTGGCCGGCTGCACCCTGAAGCCCCCCGGGTAACCGTTTGCGAGTATCGCGTCATCGCTGGGCATAAAGCGCAGTTGGCTCCAGTTGCCCGGCTCGCTCGTGACCTGCGTTGACTCTCCACCGTCGAGACTGATGGTAAGGATGTGGCCTACTCCGGTGAGGTCAGCGTCCTCCTGAGATGCAGCCACGAAGGCGACACTCTTGCCGTCGTTTGAGACCGTCAGCCCGGAGTGGCTGTAGTTGGCCGTTGTGAGCTGTGTGGGTTCAACAATCTCCGCGTCGGAGTTGGGCAAAGGGACTTGGAAAATCTGAGTTCTGCGGTCGTGGATCCAGCCACTGTCGTTGTAGCGATAGTCGACTCGGGTGACGCGCCTCGGGCGACGTTTGAGTTCGCCATCAGCGACGTCCTGTTGCTCCTCCGGACGCACGCTGGCGCTCACGACAAAGCCCGACGAGTCTGGCAACCACTCGTACTGAGACACGCCGTCCGCAAAGTCTGAGGCAGTGATGGCTGATCCGCCGGCCAGATCAAGTACGTGGAGTTGCGACACTTCCCCATTGGTGAACGCCAGATAGCGACCGTCAGGCGAGAACCTTGGCGACTTATCTGAGGTGCCACTCGTGAGAGCCCGCGGGGTGCCTTCATCCCACAGGTAGAGGCGGCGACGATTCTCGTCCTCGTCGGCAGCCATCCATTTCTGGATATAGGCCGCGCGCCGCCCGTCGGGGTGCACCACAATCTCAGCGATCTCGCGGATACGAAACAGGTCACTGGGCTGGAACGGACGCGACACAGATACCTCCTGGGCTGACTCGCCAAGGACAGTACCCGCTGACTCGAGGGGCGGGCTGCTAACTCCTCGCGGAAACCGGTTTTGCGAGTTCCGCCAGATCTGCGGCCCGAGTTCCAGCAAGATGCCCGTACGGGTCGTAGGTGCCGCCAACCGCGCTGTCTGTGACATTAGCGAACCACTCATCCACCGCCTCGTCGACCGCCGCGCTGCGCTCGGCCAGAACGGGCAACAAGTCGAGATGGGCAGACTCGGATGTGGCGGCTTCCACATGCATGTTGATTTCCGCAAGACGCTCGCCGATGCGCCTGGCGTAGGCG
>CAYUOD010000597.1:0-2091 GCA_964446225.1 uncultured Acidimicrobiales bacterium
CTCCTTTCATGTCTATTCGCGTGCGCCTCGCCGCATCGTTGGCCGTTCTACTTCTGGCAGCATCCTGCGGCGGCGGTGGATCCGATGACACCGCCTCAGCCGAGACAACAGCGCCCGGCACGTCAACTTCGTCAGAGACAACGGAATCAGGCGATGAGGCGACGACTTCAGAGGTCGAAACCACAACGACCGTTCCTCTGCCCACCGGGCCCACAGCGCCGCTTACCGGACTCGTCGTGGACGAGGTCAAGGACCGGCCTGCCCTGGCCGTCAAGATCGACAATCATGAGTTCGCCCGACCCCAGACGGGCATCAATCAGGCCGACCTCGTCTATGAGGAGCGCGTTGAGGGCATCTCTCGATTCGTAGCTGTCTTCCAGAGCACCGACAGCGACCCGGTCGGTCCGATTCGGTCAGCTCGCACAACCGATGTGCGCCTGATTGCTCACCTCTCAATGCCACTGTTCGCAAATTCCGGCGGTAATGCGGGAACGCTTCGTCAGGTGAATAATTCGCCGAACCTCATCAACATGAACGTGAACAAGGCACCGAGCGAATATTTCCGCGACAGCAGCAACGCTCGGGCACCGCACAACCTCTTCTCCAATACCTCGGCCCTGCTTGCCCGGGCACCTGAGGGAGCCTCTGCCCCGGGTCCGTTGTTCGAGTACAGGGAACCCGGCACCGATCTCAGCGAATACCCGAAGGTGTCGAGTGTCGCGATCGACATTGGTCACTCGGTGAGCTACGACTGGGATGCCGAGTTGCAAGGTTGGGCGCGTACACAAAACGGTACGCCGCACGTTGACTCTGAGGGAGTGCGAGTGGCCCCCGCAAATGTGATCGTCATGGAGACGAACTACGGCGTCAGTGCTGCCGATCCGACCTCCCCTGAGGCCATTGTGACCGGCACCGGCATCGTTTGGGTGTTCACTGAAGGCATCGTTATCGAGGGCACCTGGGTGCGCAATGAGATCACCGATGTCGCCCGACTGCTGGACGAAAACGGCGACGACATTGAGCTGACGCCCGGCCGCACATGGGTCGCGCTGCCAAAGCCTGGCCGCACGACGATTACCGCAGGGAACTAGCCGAACTCATTGCGCCGAAAAGCGCGACGACATCTGCTGGTGTGCTCCCGGGTGACAACTCCTGGTAGACGTTGGCAATATTTACCGCCAGTCGTTCCGCGTCCAGCCAGCCTCTGAACTCGCCGAGAGCAATGTCGTCGAGCGCCTCGGCTGCGCTTAGCCCGGCCTTGTGTCGGGCGCTTGCCGCGTCATGAACGAAACTGAGGTATTCCTGGACCTGGCGTACACCATCGGCATCTGTCACAGGTCCGTGTCCCGGTACGATCGTCTCGGGTTTGAGCTCCAGGATGAGATCGCACGCCGCAATCCAGTTGGATATCGGACCCGCCCATACAAGGGGCGTTGAGTCGATAAAGAGAATGTCTCCGGTGAACACCACACTGTCGTCGGGGACGTGAACGAGCAGATCCCCGCGGGTATGCGCTGGTCCGACCTCGATGCACGCAGCAACCTTGGAGCCCACGGGGACCTCCAACCGCTTGGTGAACGTGCGTGTCGGCGGAGTGAGAGCGATCCCCTCGAAGTCGAACTCGCTGAAACACTCTTCGAGGTAGACCCCAAGCTCACCGAGATCTGCGGTGGCTGCCATCATCCCCGCCAGGAGTTCTGGTGGCGTTTCTGACATCTCGTCGGCACAGGCCTCTGTTGCAATGATCTCTGCGCCGGTAACGAGTTGGTTGCCGTAGCAGTGGTCGCCGTTGGCGTGCGTGTTGACGAGATTTCGGATGGGGGCGGCCGAGGTGATGGGCTGCATCGCAGCGAGCATCTCTTGAGTCAGCGCGAGGTCAAACAGGGTGTCGACGAGCAGGGATTCTCCCTCGCTCACCACGAGCCCAGCGTTGCTCCAGCCCCAGCTTCCAGGCGCCTGAATCCAGGCGTGGCAGCCGTTCCCAAGGTCATGTAGGGCACGAGGATGGGACATTATCGCTCCATTTTCGAGAAATCGTGAAAGTACATTCGCTCTTCATCAGCTCTTGACACCGCATCGGTCATGGTGATT
>CAYUOD010000598.1:0-2056 GCA_964446225.1 uncultured Acidimicrobiales bacterium
ATTCCGATCTGGCGCCTCCAACGCAACCACGAACGCGTCGCCGGTACCAGTTTCGTTAACGGTCCCAGGAGCAGCGCTGCCAACAGGAGCACGTATGCAGCATCGCCAACAGCCTTCCAGAGCCGCATCTCAGACACCCAGTTCGGCCGCGTCCACCAGAACACTCCCACCAGAGCCACTGAGGTCACAGCCAGAACGACATGACGATGCCAGCGACGAGGCCGGTGGGTCGGTACCTGAGAGCGAGCCATCTTTACGCCTCCGAAGACGATTCCACCTGCACAGAACTGCCCGCGATAAGTCTTGGCCAAGACGCCAGAAGCTGATAGGTCAGCGCACCAAAGGTTGCGACGCCTAGCGGGATGTGGAGAGCTGCTGCGGGGACAGAATCCCGCGCCGAATAACCAAGACCGATCTGCGAACTGATCAGGATAACCATGAGAACACCCGCAATGGTCAGCACACGACTGTCAAGCTTGAATACCGCAATCGCCGCGATCACCACGGCGATGGTGAACACCATGTTGCCCAGAACGCCGTGAATGGTTATGCCCCAGTCACCGAAAATGTGTTGCCCGGCTATGAGGGCCTGAAGGCCTACGAGAAAGAGAAGTAATGCCGCGCCCGCGCGGTGAAGGTTGATCCACATTGCGCCAAACGTACCATCCCCATGTACCACCCCGACCTCAGGCGCTTGTAGGTCTATCGGAGCGCTGACGTAGCAACACCACCGTCGCGACAACTAGCGCTGCTGCCAGGACCGCAACGACGATTGACGTGAGGTGCTGGCGAGTCAGCCCATCACCAACGTGTGGTAACCAGATCGAGCCAATCGCTCTTACCGTGGCAACCGACAGGGCACCGAGCAGCACGACCAGCACCGGCTGGGCGCCGTTTAGCGCGAAGCGTCTGAGTGCAACCGCGGACCCGGCCACGGCCACCGCCATAAACAGGCCGACCGGCAGCATCGCTGTACTCAGCCCCGGTGGGACAAGTCCCACGGAGCTCTCAGGTCCGAAACATCCGTCGCGGAACACACAGGCCGCTTCATAAGCTGCGTAGCCAACCATCGTCAACGGAACAAGATCCGCGAGCCTGAAGAGCGGATCGACACCGGTGCGCCGAGCGCCCCAGGCCACGAAGAGGCTCGCCGCCGCGACTCCCGCCCAGAACTCGACACCGCTGCGGATGATGAGCATGTCCGAGATGCTGCCAATGGAACTGGGATCATCCAGGGCCAGCGCGGTGAGGCGTCCTACCGCAAGACCCACGAAGGCTGGCCCCAGTGCGACATCAAGAAATCCGACCGGCTCGTCGTAGCTGATCAGCGGCCACCAGCTCACCAGCAGCGAGGGCACCCCGAACCCCACGATCATGCTCATGAGAAGCCCGAAATCGATCACTTGAGAGCGTCCTCGATCAGACTGGCGAGACGCTGCTCGGAGATACCGCCGTTCACACGAGCCCGCATTTCTCCGTCTCTGCCAAACACGTAGGTCGTCGGATAAGCGGTGAGACCAAGCGCCACCCGTGCGTCTCCGTTGGAGTCGAACACGTTTGGATAGGTGAGCCCGAGTTCGTTGAGGAACTTCTCGGCTTCCACCTTGTCGTCTTTGGACGCGAGTCCGAGAATGACTGCCCGACCGGCATAAGTGTCGGCCGCATCCTGGAGCAGCGGCATCTCGGTGCGACAGGGCGCACACCACGATGCCCAAATATTCACCACCACGGGCTGGCCGCGAAGGCCAACAAGAATTCCCTCGAATTCGGTCAGCGACACTGACGGAAATGATCCCTCAGCCGGGAGCTCTATCGGCTCTCCTGTTGCCTCAAAGTCGGGCAGCGGCGGTTCGCGCAATGCTGTCAGGCCGACCCACACCGCCGCAGCCACAACTGCGAGGATCACCGCTATCTTGCGCGGCGTAAATGACGGTGCCGCGGTGTCAGGGCTAGGTTCTGTGTTGGTCACGGCGCCAAGTATCGCAGCCCGACAGGTACCCAGGGCGTCAAGGACGTGCAGGTCTCATTACAGAATCGCCCTGCTCGCGGTCAGATC
>CAYUOD010000599.1:0-2056 GCA_964446225.1 uncultured Acidimicrobiales bacterium
CAAAGGGCGATCAGGTGTGGGTTCTGAACGGACGTGTAAATCATGTTTGGAACAACATGTTTGACTTCCTGCGCAGCGACTTCAGGAGAAAGCGGTACCCGCAGAACTTCCTGGAGATCAGCCAGGAAGATGCCTCAGCTCGCGGCCTGGTGTCCGGTGATCTCGTGGCGATCGAATCGTCGACCGTGCTCGACCAGGTTGGCGAACTCACCTCAGGGAGCCTCACGGCAGTCGCGTATGTGACTGATCAGGTGCCCCCTGGTGTGACATTCACCTATTTCTTGTTCCCGGGATCTCCGGCGAACTCGATCACCCCGGCAGATACTTCGTTGCAACCGCTGAGCCGTCGCTACAACTTCAAGTTCGGAGCAGGCACGGTCAAGAAAATCGGGAGTACTGATCTTGGTAAGCGGATGTCTTTCGCCCCGAGAAACCTGCCGCCGAAGACCGTCTAAGGCGCCTCGGTGGGTACCACCCAGCGCACGATGGTCCCGCCGCCGGCGCGGCGGGCAATCGTGTAACTGCCCCCCAGCGTTTCGGCTCGGCGTCGCATATTGCTCACCCCGAATCCCGGAACTGCTTCTTCGTTGTAGCCGCGGCCGTCATCCAGGATCTGAAGCACGATCCCGTCGTCAATGGCCAGGTGCACAATGGCGTTGGAGGCCGCGGCGTGGCGTGCGATATTGGTGAGCGCTTCTAGCAGGGCGGGTATGAGATTTTCCTGGACTCGCAGCGGGACGTCCACCGGGTCCCCGTCGATCTGCAGATCAGGAAGGAAACCCAGATCTGTTTCGGCGGCACGAATCGTGTCGATCATGCGGGGCTCCAGCTCACTTGCGTCCGTTGGTCGATGCAGATCAAATATCACGTTCCGGATGCGGTCGATGCTTCCGTCGAGTCGCTCGATCGTGCGCTCGAGGCGTGCACGGAGCGCCTCGCCCTTGATCCTTCCAAGCGCTGCCTGCAGTGCCAGACCGCTGGCGAAAATCTCCTGAATGTCTGTGTCGTGCAAGTCCTGAGCGATTCGCTCCCTGTCTTCGAGCAGTGCAAGGCGCTCGGTCGCCATTATGAGTTCGCGCTCGGCCTGCTTGCGCTCGAAGACGTTGCGGATGGAAACCACCAGCAGCGCATGTGCACCCTCGCCAAGGGGAGCGAGGGAGATATCAGCCGGGAACTGGGACCCATCGGGCCGCTGCACGCGAAGATCCAACGCGGAACCCATGTCCCGAGGTCTGGGATGCTGCATGAACTCACTGCGCAGATGAACGTGGAGGTCGCGCAGGGACTGGTCCATAAGCTCCTCCACGGACAGCATTTCGAGCTCGTTCGTGCTGACCCGGAACATCTGTGCCGCGTGATCGTTCGCCTTGAGGATCTGCCCGACGCGGTTTACGACCAGCGTTGCCTCTGCTGCGACCTCGTACACTTCTTCCCAGGTGGTCTCACCAATTTCACGAAGTACCATGCACCTGAATGTAGTCAATATTACGATGTGTGGTGACGGTGACGAATGGCCCTAGCCAGTCGCGGCGTGTAGCTCTAGCGTGGAGATATGACTTCTGTGGACACTTATCGCATACTGCTGGTGGATGATCACGCAATTGTGCGTGAGGGACTTCAGACGATGCTCGACGCCGAAGATGATCTTGAGGTCGTCGGCCAAGCCGGTTCAGTCGCGCAGGCCATCCTTCGGGTAAAGCAGCTTCAGCCCGACCTCGTGCTGCTCGATGTGCAGCTGCCCGACGGCAATGGCGTCGAGGCCTGCGCTGAGATCAAGCTCATCGCGCCAGATACGAAAGTATTGATGCTGACCTCCTTCGCTGACCAGGGCCTTCTAGACAAGGCGATCGCCGCTGGCGCCGCCGGCTACTTGCTCAAGCGCGTCAAGCCCGCAGACCTGCTGGGCGGCATTCGCAAGGCGGCTTCGGGTGAAATGCTGCTCGATGACAGTGTCGTTGGTGGCGTCGTGCAGCGCCTGCAGCAGGGCGACGAAGACTCACAAATCGCAGATCTGTCGCCTCAGGAACAGAAGGTGCTGATGCTCCTCGCAGAGGGC
>CAYUOD010000600.1:0-2051 GCA_964446225.1 uncultured Acidimicrobiales bacterium
TAGGCATCTCCGAAGGGATAGACCGTTCCGTCTTCGCCCAGTACCCAGTATCCCTCACCCGTGTCGGTGACTCGAAGTCCGACGGTGCGTTCGGTGTTGCAGATGCCCATACCTGGCACTGATCCGTAGAATTCGACGCCATAGCTGAAGACGCCACCGTCGGCGGCGTAGAGCCAGTAGCCCTTGTCCCCGGGGTCGACGGCCAGTGAGAGTACAGGCGCCGCGAGTTCGATGTCTCCGGTGCTGCCCTTGAACACGGCATCGCCGAGTGCAAACACTCCGCCGTCACCCGCAACGAGAAAGTAGCCGTCGCCGTTGGCGTTGCTGCTCATCGAGATCACGGGTGAGTTGAGGCGTGTGGCGCCCATCGAACCCAGGAATGGAGCACCGAAGGCGAATATCCCACCGTCTTCGGCAACGAGCCAGTAGCCACTACCCGATGGTGTTGGTTCGATCCTGAGGATCTCGCCGACGAGAGTGAAGTCGGACATGTCGCCGAAGCTTTCAGCGTCTCCGAAAGCGTGCACGACGCCTGCGCTGTCGACGATCCAATAGCCCTTACCGCTGCGCGTGGATTGCATCGAAACGGGGTTGGCTGCTCCCTCGATGGTCGTGAGATCGCCGTAGTGTGGCGCGTTCACTGCCTCGACAGTGCCGTCTTCTCCGAGGATCCAATAGCCTGCGCCTGATTCTTCGCTGGGGTTGGCATCAGGGTTGCTGTTGACGCCGCAGACTTTGTCGCCCTCGGCTGCTTTGACCGAGAAGTAAGGGTTAATGGCGTGGGTGGGGTTGCGAATCTCGAAGTGGAGATGGCCACCTGCCCACTCTGCACCGCTGTCACCGATGAACGCGATGGGATCGCCGGCCTCGACGCAGTCACCAATGTCGATGCCCTCGTAAAATGCTTCGTCGCGACGGTTGGCCGCGTCATCGGTTCCGGGTGAGTCGTTGTTGAGGTGGATGTAGCGGTACTCCCACCCGTTCTCGTCTTCCATGATGAGCAGGTTCGTGCTGTCGGAGCCCTCGCCCGCGTACCTCAGCCAACTCACACAGGAATCGACTGCAGCGACTACCACGTTGCCCTTGTCTGACATCATGTCCACGCCGAGGTGCTTGCGCCCCCCGCTGCGGGGAGCGAGGTAGGTGTCTACGTAGTTGCTCTCACCGAGAATCGGGAAGGTGATGTCACGCACGATTTCGTCGGTGATGTAAGGATCGGTGGCGCCGCCGGTTTCGTCGGCGGTACTCGCCGGACTCGACCAGAGCAAGGTTGCCGTCACAAGGGTGAAACCTCCAACGGCGAGTACAAACTTTCTTACAGGTGTCATTGCCATATGTCATCGGACTGTAACACAACCGACTTAAGCATTAATCGCGCCGCTTGAGGCCCGTGGGCCTGCGAATCCATCAAAAGTGCAGGTCAGGGCCCTTCAGGAAAAGGCCTCAAGAATTGCTTTGAGCTCATCTCCCGGGCCTGCGGGTACGGTGTAGCCGGTCTCGTCACGAATGTCGTCGAACCGGTCCCGTACTTCCTCAACTGTCAGATTGTCGGAGTAGATGCCCTGGGTCATGCCAATGAAGAAGCGTGCGACGCGCCCACCCGCCACAGAATAGATCTCGCCGGTCACGGGGCAGTCCTCGTGTGCGAGCCATGCGACCACTGGTGAGATCGAGGCAGGGTCGAGTTTCTCGGCGAGAGGGCCAAGCAGTTCTGCAGTCATGCGCGTGTTGGCTACCGGGGCAATGGCATTGGCTTTGATGTTGTACTTGGCCCCCTCGGCGGCAAGCACGCGAGTGAGACCGACCAGCCCCATCTTGGCGGCACCATAATTGGACTGGCCGAAGTTGCCGAGAATGCCGCTGTTGGATGAGGTGTTTACCACTCGGCCGTAGCCCTGCTCGCGCATCTGAATCCAGGCAGGCCGTGTTACATAGAAGGCGCCTTTGAGGTGCACGTCGATTACAGGTGTGAGGAGGTCGTCTTCCATCTTGGGGAACGTCTTGTCACGCAGGATGCCCGCGTTGTTGATGAGGATGTCAACGCGTCCGTA
>CAYUOD010000601.1:0-2045 GCA_964446225.1 uncultured Acidimicrobiales bacterium
TGAGTTTTCTTGTGCTGGTGAGAACCGTGTTCCGGGTGCACAATTCTGTCGCCGTCAACTGGCGTATCTTCACTCACGGTCCGTTGCAGTTTTTGCGGATGTTTGGCTATGTTCTGGTCATGCCGACAAATATCATCGGTGTCGGGTTTTTAGGAGCCATCGCCATGAGCCGGTGGATGATTTATTCTCTGTACCGATACCAGGGCGATAAAAAAAACTTCCCGGATAAAGTCATTCGCCTCATGATTTTCTTATTTTTTATAGCCGGGGTCGGAATCATTGAAAAAGACAGCGCAGTTCTTTTTTCTTTGCAGTTTTGGCTGGTGGCTATCTGGTGTCTTCTGCGCGGCGGCCATCAGATTTTATGGCAGTTGAGAAATCCTAAATAATAAATATCGGATTTTCGTTTTTGTTCTTCGGTGTTCTGGTGTATCATTCCTGAAAACTTGCTTTAAATTTAGCTAAATTAGCATAAATTTTACCGCATTTCGTCGCCTTTAAATTTTCAGCAACCTGCCTGCTGGTGACGATAAAAACACATTTATAGTAATGGAATATATTTAGTGAGTGTTGAGTCTGTCAGCGAAAAGAGAGACAGGGTTTTAGGTAAGACCACGGTCTCTCTCAAAAGAAAACCTGAAAAGCGGATATCAGGCGCACCTAAGAGAAATGAGTCTTACTCTCTGAACCGGGCCGCAGGTCTGATGGCGCTCTCGGATATTATTGTTCTGCTGTCAACCGGCATCACCATTTGCTGGTCTCACCTGGGTTGGGTGAGTGCGGGCAACTGGTTTTATACTTTCGCGATCCTCGCCCCAAGCGTGACGGTAGTGCTGGCGTTTTATCAGGCGGGCCTTTACGACGTGGGTGCGGTTTGCAAACCGCTGGGCCAGATTCCCAAGCTCATGGGGATTCTGGTCATTACGTTGCTGTCCTATCTTGCGCTCGCCTTTGCCTTAAAGATATCCAACCAGTTTTCCCGGGTGTGGTTTTTCTCCTGGTTTGTGTCGTCCGCGTTTCTCATCATTCTTGAAAGAGAGCTCCTGCGCTCGCTTTTTGGGCGCTGGGGGCAGACCGGAAAGCTTTCCCGAAAAATAGTAGTTTTTGGCAGTGGCGAACAGGCTGAAAGATGCATTGAAAAACTCATGCGTTCAAAAGAGCCCTGGCTCAGCATCATTGGAATATTTGATGACAGAAAGAAACGCTCCGGGCCTTCAGTGCTTGGGTTCCCGGTGCTTGGGACTCTGAATGACCTGCTGAGTTATGTCCGCAAGAACCATGTAGACGACATTGTCGTTGCCCTTCCATGGAGCGCGGAACACCGGATCAGCGAAATTTCCAGGAAACTCTCCGAGGTGCCGGTGCACATACGTTTAGGGTTCGATCTTGCGGGTTTTCAGAGTCTGCATTCCAGTTACAGTTTCATCGGCGGCGTTCCCATGCTTCATCTGGTCAACAAACCTTTAGACGGATGGAAATATGCCGTTAAGGAGTTGGAGGACAAGATAGTCAGCTTGTTCCTTTTGGCGTTGTTCTCGCCTTTGCTGTTGCTCATCGCGGTCGCGGTCAAGCTTGAAAGCAAGGGCCCGGTGATGTTTCGCCAGAGTCGCAAAGGGTTCAACGGCAAACAATTTTCGGTGTTCAAGTTTCGCACCATGGTCCACGATCGCCCGATGGACATAGGGTCGGCTCAGGCAACGTCCAACGACCCCAGGGTCACAACCGTGGGAAAATTTCTAAGACGAAGCAGTCTGGACGAACTCCCGCAATTTTTCAATGTTCTCTCGGGGAGCATGTCTCTGGTCGGGCCGCGCCCCCATCCCCTGGCGCTTGACGATGCATTTTGCGATGTCATCGGGGGCTATTTCGCCAGGCATCGGGTGAAACCTGGAATAACCGGGTGGGCGCAGGTCAATGGTTTTCGCGGCGAAACCGATACCCGGGACAAAATGCAGGCCAGGGTGGAGCACGACATGCATTACATCGAACACTGGTCGTTATTGCTTGATTTCAAGATCCTGTTAATGACAGCCTTTGTGGCGGCT
>CAYUOD010000602.1:0-2040 GCA_964446225.1 uncultured Acidimicrobiales bacterium
TGGGCTCGCACCCTGCTCAGGTTGCGCGCGATCGCGCCAAGATCCACTTCTACATGCGTCGGGCGGAGTTCGTCCGCCTCTGCAATCGAAGTCACAGCGCCGTGAGCGACGCCTCATCGATTGAGCTCAGTTCGACGCCGTTCTCGAACTGCACGAAGTACCGGCTCCAGCTGATTCCAACGCTCAACAGCACTCTGCCTTTGGTCCCGGCGGGAACCCCAGGGAGATCCACGACTGACTTCACTTTTTCCTTGCGCTTAAAGGCAGCCATCGCCATCCTGTCGAGAAGGTCTACAGATACTCATGCTAGAACCCCTTGCCGGCCGGGAGTGACTCACGCAGGAAACTCACCTGGAGGCGCAGGAGATTCTCGGCCACGACCTCCTGGGGTGTCATGTGACTCACCCCTGACAGGGGCAGCACCTGATGAGCTCTGCCCGCTTCCATCAGTGCCTGGCTGAGCCGGAGGGTATGCACCGAGAAGACATTGTCGTCGGCGAGGCCGTGGATGAGCAGCAATGGACGACGCAGATCGGCCGCAAGGCCAAGCAGCGACGAACGCTCATATGCAGCTGGATTTTCGTCTGGTGTTCCGAGATAACGCTCGGTGTAGTGCGTGTCGTAGAACCGCCAGTCAGTGACCGGCGCGCCAGCAACGGCAGCGTGAAAGATATCGGGCCGCTTGAGCACGGCGAGTGCCGCGAGATATCCGCCGAAGGACCAGCCACGAATGCCGACCCGCGATGCGTCAAGATCATCGAAACGATCGAGCGCAGCCTCAAGAGCATCCACCTGGTCGGCCAACGTCACCGTAGCGAAGTCCCCATCGACCGCGCGCTCAAACGAGGTCCCGCGGGCCGGCGTGCCCCGTCCGTCGCTCACCACTACCGCAAAGCCCTGGTCTGCGAACCATTGTGAGGTCAGAAACTGCCGCTGATTGGCCTGGACTCGCTGCGCGTGGGGGCCGCCGTACGGATCCAGCAGAACAGGCAACTTCCGACCAGCCACATGGTTTGATGGAAACAGAACCGCAGACGCAAGCTCGCGGTCGCCCAGCGTCAAGAGGCTGACCGCGCAGCGGATCTGAGGGATCTCGCCGTTCGAGCCGATGCTCGCGGCCCGCTTGCCGCCCACCAGCACTGACACCTGCGAAATGGTCGACTCCAAGGTGGCCCGCGACTCCACGAGAGTGTCGCCTCCCACGACTGCGCCATGGACTGCCTCACCCTCGGTCAACTGATCGACGGTTCCATCAGGTCCAAGTCGATAGAGATGGCTGACGGTTGGTTCGGGGCTCGCGACGAATACAAGTCCGTTGTTATCGTTACCCACAACTGATCTGATCTGGAGGCCAGCGGGCGTAACGGGGAGGTCTCCAAGACAGAGTCTGCGGGTCTCCTGGCTGTCCTCAGCAGTTACAAGTTTCCCGCCCAGCCATGCAGGAAGCCCCGGAGTGATCTCGACCCAGGCAGAGTCAGAGATCTCCCGCAGAACTTCCGTGGCGCCCGAGTTGATATCCACAGCGAGAACCTGCATGCGATCCTGCCCTCGGTTCTGTACCACGAGGACGCAGCCGTTTGCCGTCCAGTTGGCACTGGCCAGATAGGGGAAGGTGTTGTGATCCCAGATGATCTCTCGACGGCTACCGCGCAGGCTAAGTACATACGCCCGAGTTATCGGAAGGCTGGCACCCGCATGGGGATACCGGACAGGCCGACTCGGGTTCTCCGGATAGTTCGGGTCAGAGATGTTCCAGACCGGGACCGGCGAAGTGTCGACGCGTGTCGTGAGCAGATAGCCCCCGTCGCCCGACCACCAGAACCCCCGACTGCGCTGCATCTCTTCTGCGGCAAGGAAGTCAGCTGAGCCCCACGAGACGTTCGGGTCGTCCTCGCCAGCGAGCTGCATGTCGCCACCGTCAACTCCGGTGACACGAAGACTGCGCTCTGAGACGTATGCAATATGGGTTCCGGAGGGATTCGGACGCGGATCAAAGACCGGCCCAGCTCCTGTGTGCTCGGTGGTCACGCCCGTGTCGAC
>CAYUOD010000603.1:0-2040 GCA_964446225.1 uncultured Acidimicrobiales bacterium
TGTCCCTGAGTGGGAAGACGCGAACTCGGCGCCAATCGGTGTCCGATTCTGAGACGTACAGCGAGACGGCTCTGGCTCGTCCTGAGATCGGGAGACGTTCTGCAAGCGCGAGGTTCGCGAGTCGCTCCAATTCTGGGATCCCGACGCCGGGTGTGGTGTGGGCCACCGTGAGATGCGGAATCGAGTCTGCGTGTTTGCCCTCGTAGGGAGGACAGGATGGGTAGCGATCAACCAAGTTTTGAGTGATCCGTTTGAACGGGATGGCCGGTTCGGGTCCCAGCCAGACAACGTTCGAAAATGCCTGCACTGTCGTGAACACCACGTCGAAAGCGTCATGGCGTGAGATAATTTGTTCGACATCGTCGAGGATCTCGTTGGTCAGTTCGCTTGGCTTCTTGAATGGATAGAGCACCGTCACATGCGCGGGGATGCCGCGGATGGCGACAGGGTCGTGCGCCTTGCGAAAGGCCGCAACTGAGCTTTCGATATCGGGGATCTCCACGATGAGCGCGGATTCTTGTCGTGCTGACATCGGCATCAGGCTACGACTCCTCACGGGGGTTGCACAGATTCTCAGCTGATTTTTTTCGTTCTGTTGTCGCTGAGTGCGCGAAATCAGCGCTCAGCGAGAACAGAACGGGATTGGTGGGGTTCCACTAGGGCAGTAGGAACGTCGGATTCGCTGCAGCCAGGAAGAAGAACCAGAGACCGAGGGCGATCAAGAGCCCTCCGCCAACGCGTTTCATGTGTGGACCTTGAGACGCGACCTCACTCAGTCGCTTGTCTGAGACAGTGGCCAGGATAATGGCGGCACCGATGAGCATTGTGACGAGTACGGCTGCGGCGATACCGAACGCGACGGCGCCAGTAGCGAGACCGCCGCTTGCCGCTGATTGTGTCGCCAGACCGGCGAGCAGTGGACCCGTTCAGCCAAAGCCGGCGAGCACGAATCCGAATCCGTAGAGGACTTGGGCTGAGCGTCTGTGGCTCTGGTCGGCGGCAACCCGCATGCGGTCGATGGGCTGAGCGAATCTGGCCAAACGCCAGAACGGAATCTGTATCCAGCCGAGTTGAACCGAGCCCGCCACAACGAGAAACACCGCGGCGGTGCCTCTGAGAACGCGACCTCCGTTGGTAGAGAATGCAACAGACTGCGCGATGCCCTCACCGATAAGACCGACCAGCAAGCCAATTGTGAGCAGGAAGATGCCCGCTCCGAGTCCCATTGCCAGCGCGGTTCGCACTCCCTCAGAGCGGCTGCGTCCACTGGCCGTAGCGGTGTTAGAGCCAGCGAGGAGCCCAAGTAAGAGCGCGAACGAACAAGGTGAGAAGAAGGCGGCGAAGCCGGTGACGGCTGCCAAGGCGACGAGCCCGGCGCTTGTCTCTGAGGAAATATCCAGGCCTGCGGCCGCACGGAATCCGAAGTATCCAGCGCTGGCGACCAACAGAACCGCAGCGCTACTCAGGATCGTGCCTGTGCGGGCGGTGCGGCGACTGCGCGCCGTGTCAGAGGATGTCACTTCATCAACCTAAACCCTCTCCCTAAGGGCAAGGTCAAGTCATGGCCTCTCTGGGGCCCATCACTCGGGCTGCAGAATCTGGCAGATTTCGCCCGCCGTGCAGGTGGTGGGGTCCAATTGACGGCTTCGCTGCACCAGCAGATCGATCTCGGCCTGCAGCACCGCGAGGTGAGCGATCTGCCTCGTGACCTCTGCGCTCTTGGCTCTAAGCAAGTCACTCACGTGGGCACACGGGACAGCGCCGTCGTCACGAATGTCCAGAATGCTGCGTATCTCAACGAGTGTCAGCCCAGCAGACTGCGCGTTTCGTACAAAGGCCAAGCGGTTGACTGTCGTGTCGTCGTAGCTTCGGTAGCCGTTGGGCTCACGCTCGGGTTCGACGAGAAGTCCCCGCCGCTCGTAGTAACGGATAGTCCGACTTGGAACTCCGGATATCTCAGCCAACTCACCGATGCGCATGGCCGCAATGATACTCCTTGACCTTCTCCTATGGTGAAAGGTTTATGCTGGAATGCATGAA
>CAYUOD010000604.1:0-2038 GCA_964446225.1 uncultured Acidimicrobiales bacterium
GCGACGGACCGGGAACAGACGGCCCCCTCAGACTTTTCGTGGTGCGACGCAGCTAGCCGCCAGCTAGTGGGGCGTGGATTTCCGGGTGATGCGTAGCTTGATGGCGCTCAGAGCGATCAGGTGACGCCTCACCGTGGATGGGACGGGGTCTGCGGGTGATGCGTAGCTTGATGGTGCTCAGAGCGATCAAGTGACGCCTCACCGTGGGTGGGGCGAAGGTCCCGACATCCAGCGACGCAGCTAACTGCGCCTTCTACAGCGACTCTGCATGAAGCAGAGTCAGCAGATCTTCGGCTGAAATGGCCGGCGAATAGAGCCAGCCCTGTGCGGAACCTACCCCGATCTCTTTCAGACAATGTGCCTGCTCCTGGGTTTCTACGCCCTCGGCAAGCACCTCCATCCCGATTGCTTTGGCCACGTCCACGACCGCACCGATGATCGCAATGCTCGCTCGATCCGACGGGAGCTCTGAGACGAATGCCCGGTCGATCTTGATGAGGTCAATCGGCAGACGGCCGATATAGGCCAGCGAGCTGTAGCCGGTACCGAAGTCGTCAACAGCGACGCTCAACCCCATTTCCCGAAGCTTCTCGAGAACTTCGGTAGCCGACCGCTGGTTGCTCATGGACTCTGACTCGGTGACCTCGATACAGAGTCGTTCGGGCGCAACACCAAAGGTCTGCAGCGATTCCCTGACCGTCGTAAGGAACTCTGTTTCACAGAGCTCTTCGGCGGTGGCGTTGACCGAGATCTTGAAGTCGGCCGCGAGGTGAGTTTCCCATTCGGCGACGTCCGCGCAGACTCTGCTGAGCATCCTGCTCGTGAGAGCTCTTGTTGCCTTGGACGTTGCGAGAATCTCCAGTTGGGGCAGTGATTCGGCACCGTTTGGTCCGATGGTGCGAGCGAGCGCTTCAACACCGACCACCCTGTTGGTGTCGAGGTCGATCTGGGGCTGGTAGTAGGGAATGATCGAGTCAGCGCGCAACATCTGGAGCAGAGCAGCGTCCGGCCCAGCAGCAAGGATGCTTCCGGGAGTCTCCGTGATAGCAACGTCGTTCTCACGCACCTCCAACAGTCCGTTGTCAGCGCTCTTGCGGAGTTCTGAGAGGTCCGCATTTTGTTCCGCGTAGGCTCCCGCGAGTCGAGGCGTGATTGGAAGAGGCGACGAGCCGAGGCGGTCGGAGATCTGTTTGGAGAGCAGCTGCAGAGCTGAGACATCAAATATGTCGGCTGCTAGAACACCGAAGTTTCCACTGCCGAAGTAGCCGATCACATCATTGGGTCTGATGCTGCTGTTGATGAGCGCTGTCGCACCAGCTATCAGGCTGTTGGTCAGTGCTGGGCACTGGAGGTTCACCAAGAGCAAGCCGATCGGCGACTGGGTTGCCTGGGAGCTGTGCACCTTCGACTCCGCAAGATTCCAGAACTCGCTTGATCCTGTCAAGCCATGTTCGGCGTCTCCGCCCTGTCCTGGTGACTGCTGTGAACGCAGAGTCGAGGCGCTCATCGCCGCCAGTTTTGCGCTCACTTCGAGTACGCCAAGAACATGCTGCGCCGAGTGGTCACTGCCAATGAGAAGCGCAATGACGCCTATGACCTGGCCGTTGCCGTCCATCGTCGGCGCAGCAACACAGCGACTCCTGGACCTGATGGTGAATACGTTGTTGAGCTGCTTGATGCTGGATGTCGGCCCGCTCAGGGGACGTCGCTCAGTGATCGCTCTGCCGATTACCCCGCCAGCCGGACCTGAGGGAATTTGCGTGTTCGACATCCACGCCAGGGATTCGGCATTGGGCTGAAGCTGAGTGGATTCTTCATCGAGGGTGAACACCAGAGCGGCAGCATTCTCGAAACGAGCCTCGAGGAGTTCTCCTACGGCATCCAGTGCCCGGGAAAACGGTGCGCCGGACGCGATGAGCCCGATGAGATCAGCTGTGTGGAGGTCAACGCTGCTCGTTGGAGGGAGCGCAAGTGCCATGGGCTTGGCGCCGACTGCTATCCAAGGAGGAGCTTCAGTGACTCGATCTCCTGGGAGACC
>CAYUOD010000605.1:0-2030 GCA_964446225.1 uncultured Acidimicrobiales bacterium
TCCCCAGGGGCGCTCAGCGAGATGGGGGCGCAGCAGGAGCGGTTCGGTCAGCTGCGTCATGTTGGCATCCTCTCAGGTCGACTGTTCTCGGAGGCCTTGGTTTCGAGCCAGGCCATCCGGCTTCGTACCACGACCGGGTCAACGATGGCCGGATCGAGCACGCCGATCTGTTCGAGGCAGCTGGCTGCGGCGACTGCGCCCATGCGGGCCGATGCGGCCGGCGAGAGTCCTCGCATGAGGCCCAGTGTGAGTGCGCCACAGAACGTGTTTCCTGCCCCTGTCTGATCTACGACGTCCACCGGAACAGCATCAACTAGAACCGGCTCGCGGTCCGCGGCATGGACGATGCAGCCGTCGGCACCGAGCCGAATCACAGCGAGCTCTGCACCATCCCGCAGCATTGCAGCGGTGAGCTCATGAGGTTCAAGGCCGCCCCAGACCGCCCGTGCTTCGCGCAGGTTCGGGGAAACCGTATGGACGAGTCCGTCGCTCAGTACCGCTCGGATCTCGTTTGCTCGTTCAGCCAGCATGACCTGCTGCAGCGGTTCCCAGACCTTGAGCGCTGAGGGCAGTGCCTCGGCCCAGTCACGCATGCCTCTTGGGTCCTGCAGAAGATAGACCGCCTCGGCAGCGGCGAGATCTGGATGCAGTTGCGACGGCTTGGCCCCCTCAAAGAACGGAGCCGAGTTCCCGACCCTGGCGATTTCGCGTCGGTGGCCGGACTCATCGAAGATCTGCCATGCGCGCATCTGGGGCGAGGGCAGTTGCACGAGTCCCCGGGGATTAATCCACTTGGATATCTGGTCGGTGACTTCCCGCGGGATGTCCTCGCCTACAACCGCACAGATATCTGGCCGTTCACCGAAGAGCGGTGCTGCCATGAGGGCGTGCGTGACGCCTCCTCCGAGCGTCGACCTGTGTTCAGAGCCGTCAGCGAGGATGATGTCATCCAGGAAGATCGCGCCTACACCAAGCAGGCCTGGGGCATCAGCCTGCATAGGCCACCGCAATCGAAGCAGCCACGCTGGCGTTGTTCGCCAGCAGCGAGGTGTTCGCACGCTTTGATGAGCCAGCGGTGAGTTCAGCTACCCGGGCAAGCATGAACGGAGTGACGTAGCGGCCGTGGATTCCCTGGGCTTCGGCTTCGGCGGTCGCTTCGACGATTGCACTCTCGGCTTCCGAGGCGCTCATCGCATCGGCCTCGGGCACGGGCACGGCCACGAGGATTCCATGCCTTGCGTCCATGGCGACCGCGGCGCGCATGATCGCAGCGACCTGATCGGGCGTATCCACCCGGACGTCGATGGGTAGGTCGGTGCCGCGGGTGTAGAACTCGGGCAGGTTGTCGGTGCCGTAGCCCAAGATGGGCACTCCCTTTGACTCCAGTACTTCGAGCGTCAGGGGCAGGTCCAGGATGGATTTCGCACCTGAGCAAACCACCGTCACCGGCGTGCGGCCGAGTTCTTCGAGGTCGGCTGAAACGTCGTGGGGTGCTCCTCGGTGTACGCCACCGATGCCGCCGGTGGCGAAAACTTTGATGCCAGCTGCAGCTGCGAGAATCATCGTGCCAGCGACAGTTGTGCCAGCGGTCTCGCCGAGTCCCACGGCAATAGGAATGTCTCGTCGGCTGCACTTGCGCACCTGTGGTGATTGCCCCAGAAGGTCCAACTGCTCACTCGTGAGTCCCACAGTCGGGACACCGCCGATAATCGCAATCGTTGCAGGCACCGCACCGCCTGCGCGTACGGCTGATTCCATCGAGAGCGCCGTTTCGACGTTCACCGGATAGTCCAGACCGTGCGTGATGACAGTGGACTCCAGAGCCACGACGGGTTTGCCGGCCGCCAGGGCAGCAGTGACGTCTGGATGGATATGCGTAGGGTTCATGAAAGCCAATCTGGGAGGTCTGCGTCGCCGAGAAAGCGACGGGCGATGGCGACATGGAAGGCCACGCCCACCGCAAGGGAATCTTCGTTGAGTTGCATCTTGTTGGAGTGACAGCCCTGTGCATCGGCGGGGTCGACGCCTTC
>CAYUOD010000606.1:0-2030 GCA_964446225.1 uncultured Acidimicrobiales bacterium
CAATACCAGCGGCAGTTCGTAGGCAATGAGCTGCCCAGCCGCGCGCAGGCCACCGATCAGCGCGTACTTCGAAGCCGAAGCCCAGCCGGCCATCAGCACACCCAGAGCTGATATGGACGAAACAGCCAACACAAAGAAGATGCCCGTCTCAAGGTCCTGCACGATCGCGTCAGGACCAACGGGCAACACGGCGTACATGAGGAACGTCGACATCAGCACCACGATGGGCGCGAGGTTAAAGACGTGGCGATCAGCGGCATCTGGCCGAATGTCTTCCTTCTGCAGGAACTTGATGGCCTCAGCAATAATTTGCAAGGAGCCGTGCGGGCCGGTGTCCATTGGACCCAGACGACTCTGCATGTGCGCCATCATCTTGAACAAGAAGACGTAGACAAGAATCAGCGAAGCGGCGGGGATGACCGCCATAATCACGCCGAGCTTGATAGCAGTCTCTGCCCAGTATGCGAGTCCGACGATCACCGGTCGATGTCTCCCAGGATGAAGTACAAAGAGCCCAGAATCGTGATGATGTCAGGTACATACACGCCCTGAAGCACCCACGGAAGGATCGAGATGTTGTTGAAACTGGGTGTTCGAATCTTGACCCGGAACGGACCGAGGTCTCCCTTCGAAATAACGTAGTAGCCCATTTCGCCGAGCGGGTTCTCGGTTGAAACGTAGGCCTCACCCTCGGGAACCTTAATGATCTTGGGCACCTTCGTCATGATCGGCCCGCCTGGCAGCGTGTCGCAGAGCTGATCAACGATCTTGGTGGCCTCGCGTACTTCCTGCAGCCTCACCCAGTAGCGAGCAAAGGAGTCGCCGTCGGGATGGGTCCAGACTTTCCAGTCAACCTTGTCGTAGGCCAGTCCGAGTCCGCCGTCACGGCGGAGGTCCCAGTCCACGCCACTGGCTCGCAAGTTTGCGCCAGAGAGCCCGTAGGACAGTGCCACCGACGCAGGAATGATGCCCACGCCACGACAACGGGTAGTGAACACGGGGTTACCTACGAGGAGGTCTTCCATCTCGTCGCAGAAATTGCGCAGCTTGATCATGGACGACTTCGTCTCGGCCAGCCAGCCCTTCGGCAAATCGTCTTTTAGGCCGCCGATGCGGTCAAAGTTGGGGTGGAATCGTCCACCGGTCGCAGCCTCGATCTGTGAAAGAACGAACTCACGATCACGAAACGCCAGAAACACCGGAGTGATGGCGCCGAGCTGCACGGCCATATCACCAAGGAACAGAGCCACATTTGCTATGCGACTGAGCTCAAAGAGAATGGTGCGGATATGTGTTGCTCGCTCCGGGGCCTCAACGCCCATGAGTTGTTCAGCCGCAAGAATGAACGGCACCTCATTCGCGAATGAACCCATCCAGTCGATGCGGTTCACCAGCGTCGTGACCTGCGGGAAGGTACGCACCTCGCAGAGCTTCTCGTAGCCGCGGTGCATGTAACCAGGCATCGGGGAGGCCGCCACGACCTGCTCTCCATCGAGCTTCACCGCTATACGCAGCGTGCCGTGGGTTGCAGGATGCTGCGGACCGATATTGAGCGTCATGTCGCCAGCTTGAAGCTCGACATTGATGCGAGCATCGGCTGCCTGCCCAGCTATGTACGACAGTGCCTGCGCGTCCGAGACTGCGGTCATGCTTCACCCGCCTCAACTGCTGCAAGCACTTCGCGCTCCAACTGCTCTTCAAGCTGCTCAGGAATGGGCTCCACGTCGACGATGCCGGGCCACGGCTTGACCTCGCGGGCAAGCAGCGGGAAGTCCTTGCGCATCGGATAGCCCTCGAAACCGCTTGGAAGATAGAGGTTGGCGAGATGGGGATGGCCAGGCACGTTCACGCCATACATCTCGTGGGCCTCACGCTCATGCCAGTCGGCCCCGCCAAACACCTCGCGGATCGTCTCAAACTCAGGATGCTCGTCATCAAGGTCGGCCTTAACAACGACACCAATGTGCTGCTCGATCGAGTGGAAGTAGGCGAAAACCTGAAAACGCGAGTCACCACCCGCGTAGCCCTGT
>CAYUOD010000607.1:0-2029 GCA_964446225.1 uncultured Acidimicrobiales bacterium
TCGGTGCGGCGAAGATCCCATGCGACGAGGTACCAGCGGCGGCCGGCCGTGACCAACTGGTGCGGTTCGACCAGGCGACGGCTGTCCGCGCCGTCGCGGCGCTGATAGTCGAAGCGGACTTCTTCGTGGTCTCGGCACGCCGAGGCGAGCACACTGAGTGCGTCGGGGTCGACGACCTCGTTGTCGCCGTCCACCCAACGCAGCGACATGACGCTGGTGTGGAGCGCGGAGACGCGACGCCGTAGGTGGTCGGGAAGCAGCTGCTCGATCTTGGCGAGTGCCCGCACCGACGAGTCCTCGATGCCGCCGATCGCTGCGCCCGCGGCGGCGTGTAATCCGACTGCGACGGCCACGGCTTCGTCGTCGTCGAACACGAGTGGCGGCAGGTGCGCGCCGGCCGCGAGTCGGTATCCGCCGTCGCTGCCTGGCGTGGCGTCGACCGAATAGCCCAGGTCGCGTAGTCGGTCGACATCGCGGCGAACCGTTCGCTCGGTGACCTCGAAGCGCTCGGCGAGTTCGGCGCCGCGCCACAGCCGGTGGGTCTGCAGCAGGGAGAGGAGTCGCAGCGCCCGCCCGGTCGGATCGTTTCGCATGTCTACAGCTTCTCACCCATTGCGGACATGATACGTCCGCAATGGGTCTTATGTTCGAGTTCCGTCAAGAACCCCGAAAGATAAAGAGGAGATGCAATGTTCAATCCAACCGATTTCCCCAAGCCCACCCTTATTCCAGTCAACGGTGTAAAACTCGAAGTCTTTGAAGCAGGCCAACAGAATGCGGGAAACCCAATTGTGTTATGCCACGGCTGGCCCGAGCATGCCTTTTCTTGGCGCTATCAGGTACCCGCCCTTGTGGCTGCTGGCTATCACGTCATCGTCCCGAACCAGCGGGGATATGGCAACTCATCTCGTCCGACCGAAGTAACGGACTATGACGTCGAACACCTGTCAGGTGATCTCGTCGCACTTCTCGATTACTACGGCTACGAAGATGCCATCTTTGTTGGTCATGATTGGGGCGCAGCCGTCGTTTGGGGACTGACCCTATTGCATCCAAACCGAGTAAATACAGTGATAAATCTTGCCTTGCCTTACCAAGAGCGCGGAGGAAAACCCTGGATCGAATTCATGGAAGAAGTATTCGGCAGAGACTTCTATTTTGTGCACTTCAATCTACAGCCAGGGGTCGCGGACGCCGAATTGGAAGAAAACACAGCCCAGTTCCTTCGCAATATGTTCCGGAAGAACGTACCCCTGGCACAGCCTCAGCCAGGTATGGCGATGATCAATCTCGCCAGAGCAGAAACACCACTCGGCGACCCAGTAATGACCGACAGCGAACTGGCCGTTTTCGTCTCCGCCTTCGAATCAGCAGGGTTCACAGGCAGTATCAACTGGTACAGAAACCTTGACCGCAACTGGCACTTATTGGCGGACGTGAACCCAATCATCCAACAGCCCACACTCATGATCCATGGCGACCGGGATTTGATCCCGAAGTTTGAAAAGCTCACAGATTTCGTGCCCAAAGCGGAAGTGGTCAGTCTGGATTGCGGTCATTGGATCCAGCAAGAGAAGCCGGAAGAAACAAACCAAGCGATTCTAAAATGGCTGTCGCAAAGCTGCCCATGAACGCGGGCTAGTCCGTTATGTGGGTTGACAAACTTACGATGTATGTATAGCTTGCCTCCTATGCTTACACCGTATGTAAAAATGTCGGTATTGTCGTGAGGTCAGTAACCACGGAAACGGATTGCGGCCAACCTGGGCCCCGGCTGTCTGACACGGTTCTTGAGGTCACCAACCTTCACAAATCCTACGGCCCAATCGTTGCCCTCGACGGAATAGACCTAAGCGTCGAATCCGGGCAGATCGTTGCGCTGCTTGGGCCGAACGGTGCAGGCAAGACAACCCTGGTGTCCATCATCTGCGGGCTACGCAAGGCCGATCGCGGTTCAGTTAGCGTTCTGGGCATCGATGCGCTTCGAAATCCACAGCTGGCACGGAGCCACATCGGTCTAGCGCCTCAA
>CAYUOD010000608.1:0-2024 GCA_964446225.1 uncultured Acidimicrobiales bacterium
TGTTCGAGGAATAGCACTGGATCTAAAGCTTCAAAGGAGGTCCGCATGAGCCCAACAACATCCCGAGCCCTGGACGGATAGGCAATAAGCAACCCGGGGATGTGGGCGAAGATCGACTCACCACATTGCGAATGCCATATCGAGCCGCCCGTGAGATAGCCCCCGATGGGCACACGCATCACCAACGGACACTCAAACTCACCGTTTGAGCGCCAGCGAATGGTTGCCGCTTCGCTCCGAATCTGCTGCATCGCAGGCCAGATGTAGTCAAAGAACTGGATCTCGACCGCAGGTCGAAGGCCGCGGACAGCCTGCCCGATACCGCGGCCGATGATATTCGCCTCGGCCAGCGGAGCGTTAAAGCAGCGCGCCTGACCAAACTCGCGCTGCAATCCACCAGTGGTGCCAAAGACACCGCCCTTGCCCACCATATGAGCCAGGATGGCTTCACGTGCATCGGCCACGTCCTCGCCGAATACACGAATGCGGTGATCCGCGCCCATGAGTTCATGCAGCACCTGGTTGATGGCGCCACCAAGAGCAACCGGCTCGCCAGCAGACTCCTCAGGGTACGGCTCCTCGATCACCATGGGGAGTGAGACGATGTTATGCAGTGCGGTGCCGGGATCGGGTTTCGGCTCGTTCAAGGCCTCAAGCGCAGCAGCGGCCACTGTTTCGCGCGCCCGGGTCTCAATCGCAACGAGATCCTGCTCCTGCACGAGGCCAGATTCCAACAGCCCTTCGCGCCAACGCTTCAGTGGACCTCGTTCAGACTCAGCCTTGAGTTCTTCTTCGGTCCGGTATTTGCCTTGAGTGTCCGCCCCTGAATGGCTGTAGGGCCGCGTCACCGTGGCATGAAACAACACTGGGCCAAGGCCGGCACGCAACATCGAAGTGGCCTGCGCCGCCTTCCTGCGGGTCTCGACATAGTCGGTGCCGTCCACGTGAAAAATGTGAAGCCCGGGGAAACCACGCACCAAGTCAGAGATCGGACCGGGGGCCTGCTCTGAGGATGGAACAGATATCGCAAAGCCGTTGTCGGCCACCACGAACAGGACAGGGAGATGTAATGTGCACGCACTGTTCAGGCTCTCCCAGAACTCACCTTCGCTGGTTGCCCCCTCCCCGAGGGATACATAGGTGATCTCGTCGCCATACGCGGTGCAGCCTGGCAGATCTGGGCGGCGTGCG
The DNA here is from genome assembly GCA_964446225.1 of uncultured Acidimicrobiales bacterium. Lineage (GTDB taxonomy): Bacteria > Actinomycetota > Acidimicrobiia > Acidimicrobiales > Poriferisodalaceae > CAYUOD01. Next base: position 1,192 of record CAYUOD010000608.1, read on the forward strand.
ATATAGCGACCAGCTTCTGCGCAGCCCACTGCGGGCGGACATTGACTTCCTGTGGGGCTGCTCTGGGTAACGACGTTGAGTCCCACGTCACCCCAATGGCAGGGCATCTGGCGACCCCCAGAGGCAGGGTCAGTCGCAGCGCCAACGGCCTGAAGTAGGACCTGATGAGGCCGCATGCCAAGACCCAACATGAGGGCCTGGTCGCGGTAGTAGGGAAAGAACCAGTCGTAACCAGGCCGCAACGAACGAGCCATACCAAGCAGTAACGCCTCATGGCCCGCTCCGGAGATCTGAAAGAAGACCTGGCTCTGCTTCTGAAGAGCTATCTGTCGATCATCCAGCGCACGAGACTCGCAGCCAAGCTCGTAGTCGGCGAGCACCTCGTCGAGCGGGAACCCGTGGTACCTAGGAACTTCTTCTGTGGTCATCGCTGCTCCCTCCTCACGCGTGCTTGCAGTATGTCCCATATTCTGGGATTACGCGCGCCAGCAGCGAAACTACTGGACCTGGGAAGCGAGTGCCTTACGTACTTGGCGGGCTGAAGGATTTACGAGGACCATGCCGCCCACATCAATCGTGGGAACGATCTCATTGCCGTTGGCGTGTTTGCGTACAAAAGCCGCCGCTTTTGGGTCATCCCAGATGTTTATCTCGGTGAACTCAACGCCCTTTTTCAGCAGGCCGCGCTTTAGCATCATGCAAAAGCCACACCCTGGGCGCCAATAGAACTTCACCGCTTGCGCGTCACTCATTAGCCACACTCCTTCGGTGATTAGAACAGCAGTCCGGGGCTGAACATTCCCGGTCAGATGTCACCCTGCAGGGATAGCCAT
>CAYUOD010000609.1:0-2024 GCA_964446225.1 uncultured Acidimicrobiales bacterium
ATCATCGACAACATCTGGCGGGCCTCAGCCCCGGAACCGATCGACCCGGGCTGGACGACGCGGGCCAGAGAGCAATGGTTCACAATTGGCTGGTGGACCTACTGGGCCGGTAGCCTGCTCAGCCTCATCGTGGGAGTCGTCGTCGCGCAGAGCCTCGTGGTCAGCTTCAACGGAAGCGTCACCGGCGTCTCGGTAGTACCGCCAGCGTGGGCCTTCCAGCTCGGCGTGCTCGCGGCACTTCTGTCGGCAGTTGGACAAATTGTCACGGCCTACGGGTTGCGCACAATCACGGCCCGCTACGAAACGAAACGCCAACAGGCTGCGGCCCAGATCTGAGGAGGCGAGGGTCCATGAAACGAGATTGCCAAGTATGCGGATCACTCCGCTCAGAGTTCGACCACGTCTGTGGACAATGTGGAACGCCCGTGGCGGGATATGAGGTTCTCCAACTGCGCTGCGCGGCCTGCGAGACGCCGATCCCCAAGGAGTCCCAGTTCTGTCTCGCCTGCGGTACGCCAGTCGCCAGCCAGCCTCCGGCCGTGGAACCGATGCCTGATCAGCCTGCCTCAGACGGGGCCTCGACGTCGTAGGGATCCACAAGTTCCGCGCCCTTGTTGCGCACGTTGCCAACCTTGGGATCCACCGGATGTGCCACGAGCCAGTCTTCGGGCGCAGGCCGCATGAGGTGCTTCACGCTCGCGACATCTTCGTTGGCCGGATCGAGCCATTCGACCCAGTCACTCTCGGCCAACAGCACGGGCATCCGGTCATGGATCTGGCTCATGAATTCGTTCGCACTTGTCGTGAGCACGGCACAGGAATGCAGCGGCTCCTCGGCGTCTTTGTCGGGTCCGCGCCAGCGTTCCCATAGTCCGCCAAAGGCAAGCATCTCACCGTCGGCACTGTGAATGAAATAGGGCTGCTTCTTCTTGGAATCGTTGGGGTCACGGCGCCATTCGTAGAAGCCGTCAGCTGGCAGCAGGCAGCGCCGACGCTTCATCGCCGCCCGGAACGAGGCCTTCGTGTCGGCAGTCTCAGAGCGGGCATTGATCATGCGCGAACCAATCTTCTGCTCTTTCGCCCAAGAGGGAATCAGACCCCAGTGGAACGGCGCGATGAGTCGCTCGCCCGGAGTCTGAGACTCGGCGTTGCCCTCGACGATGCCATACACGTCATGGGTGGGGGCGACGTTGTAGTTAGGGCGTAGTTCGACCATTGGCAGGCGCGCCGAGAAGTGCTCAGAGATCTGCTTGGGTGTTGAGACTGCGACGATCCGTCCACACATGGGGATCAGCCTAACGATTCCCCCATAGATGCGTAGGTTTGGGCGGTCATAGCCAACCCAGTTACGCACCTAGCCGACGTTGCGAACCACCAGCCATAGATGCGTAGGTTTGGGCGGTCATAGCCAACCCAGTTACGCACCTATGAGAGGGCCGTTGGCTAGTCGCGGTAGCTGGGATCCAGTCGGTCCAGCTTGCGCAGAAGCGCCGGCCACAACAGGCCAGACACAGCACTCAACAGCGTGCCAAGTTCGGCTGTTTTCTCGCGGGCAGTCGTCGACGGGGCGTGCGTCTTGCCACCGGCGACCGCCCTTACCTGCATCGAGCAGGCACGCTCCAGGAAATACATGCGACTGAACGCCTCACCCACCGATCCGCCAAGAGCCAGCGTGCCGTGATTCCAGAGCATCATCATGTTCGCGGAGCCAAGATCACCTACCAGTCGAGGGCGCTCAGCGTGATCGAGAGCGACACCCTCGTACTCGTGATAGGCCAAGTCGCCGAGTACAAGCATCGAGGTCTGGTTCACCGGTTGCAGGCCACCGTCCATGGCCGCGACTCCGCAGCCATCAACTGTGTGCAGATGCATGACACACATCGCGTCATCACGAGCCTCATGTACCGCCGAGTGAATCGTGAAACCGGCTGGATTGACGTCATACTCTGACTCTTCAAGCTTCTCACCATCGAGGCCCACCTTGATGAGGTTGGACGCGGTGATCTCCTCGAAGAGCAGTCCGT
>CAYUOD010000610.1:0-2018 GCA_964446225.1 uncultured Acidimicrobiales bacterium
GCGATTGCGCTTGAGCCATCGCTGGATTTCCGGAGCCGAGTGGGTCGCGTAGTTGTCCATCACGATGTGGATGTCGAGGCCCTTAGGCGTGGACCTGTTGATCGTGTTGAGAAACTTGCGGAACTCGATCGCCCGGTGCTGGGCGTAGCACTCACCGATGACTCGGCCGGTCGTGATGTCGAGCGCGGCGAACAGGGTGGTGGTCCCGTGCCGAAGGTAGTTGGGCGTCTTACGCTCAGGCTGCCCGAACACCATCGGTAGCACCGGCTGGCCCCGTTCCAGGGCCTGAATTTGGGACTTTTCGTCCACGCACAATACGACGGCGTTGTCGGGCTTGTTCATGTACAGCCCCACCACGTCGCGGACTTTCTCCACGAAAAAATCGTCCGTGCTGAGCGTGAATGTACTTTGACGATGAGGTTGGAGTTTGAACGCGCGCCAGACCCGGCCGACTGAGCTTTGGCTGACCCCAAGCTTCTTCGCGAGCTGTCGCGTGCTCCAATGCGTCTGCCCCTTTGGCTTGGTCTGCAGCGTACGCCTGATGATCTCCTCGACCTTCTCATCCGAGAGTTTCCTGCTCGTCTTCGGTCGAGGGAGGTCGCACAGGGCAGCGGTACCGCCGCGGGCGAACCTCGTCCTCCATTTCGTCACCGTCCTCGGGTTGAGGCCTATCGCCGTCGCTACATCATTGGTCCCGAGGCCCTCGGCGCACCGCAAGATCAGTTTGGCGCGAACAACGAGTTGGTGCGACGTGGTCCTCCCTCGTGCCCAGCGCTCCAGGTCACTTTTTTGCTCCGCCGTCAGCTCGATACGACGCGCGACACGGCCGCCTCTTCTTTGTCCGTCCATGCCACGTTGACGGTATCTCACGGCCGAAATTCACTGATAACTACGAATCGGGCCTTTTTACGGACTCAGGACACTAGAGCGGCGACCGGTTTGAATTCGGCATCCTACGCAGCGTTTCGCTGAGAGATCTCCATGTTCTGGATGCAGGCGGCGCGACGAAGGTCATAGAGGTTCTTGCGCGTGCCGCAGTAGCGAGCGCGACGGCCCTGACGTTGGCCAATGTGCGCGAGGCTGTGCTCGACGGGAACGCGTTCTCGGAATCGCTGCCGCCCGGCCTTGGTCTGCGACAGGGTGCGGAGTCGCTTCTGGAGTTTTTCGTTCTCCAAGATGCTGACGCTGCGGCCGTTTCCTTGTGCGGAAGATGTGCACTGAGGGCGGAGTGGACACGAAGTACAAGTGCCGGCGTCGAACTGGACGGTCTTCCCGAATTCGATCGGCTCCGTCTCGCCGGCAGGACACGTGATCGTCTTTGCGCGTAAGTTCAACACGAAGTCGTCCTTTGAGAAGAGGTCCCCGTTCCGGGCTTTCCAGGGTTTGCAGAGAATCAGGACACCGTCCTCGGCTAACTCGTTCACGGTAGGACTCCCCATGTAACCGCGGTCGAAGTGAAACTCCGAAAACCGAACGCCCTGCGCGTCGATGTCCGACTTCAGCTTCGGCAACGCCTCGTGTTCTGGCTGATTTGCTGGCGTGACCGCGCACGCCAAGATGGCCTTGCTACGGAGGTCCATCGCTACGTGGCGCTTGTAGCCATCGATGCGCTTGCTCTTGGTTTTTCGCCCGTGACGCATCTCGCCGTCTTCGACCGAGATACGGCGATCCTTGGCGACTCCGTCGATGATGCGGATGCCACCACCACCGCCAGGGTCCGGCTCGAGGTCCTGTTCCATGAACTGACGAAGAACCTCCAGGGGGGCCTTCAGTGGTGGTTTGTTGATGTTCTCGGGTAGATGGTTGGTCAGCCAGCGTTCCAGATTCAGCACTTGTCGGGCCAGAATATCGATGGCCTCTGCCTTCTGCTCGGAGTCACTCCAGTCCCGGTCGAGTGCCTTCTTGATGCTCGTCTCCAACAGCAACGGGATACCGGCTTTACGGCAGAGCTCCTCGTAGTTCAACTCGACGAGTTGGACCGCGCACTCCACCACCTTCCGTGCCGCGTGACCGATGAG
>CAYUOD010000611.1:0-2009 GCA_964446225.1 uncultured Acidimicrobiales bacterium
CGGAGTCCCGGGTACTCGTGCCCGTGAAGGATTTCCGCCAGGCCAAGGGCCGACTTGCCGACGCCCTTGGCCCCCGTGAGCGGGCCGAGCTTGCTCAGGCCCTCGCCACAAGAGTCGTGTCTGCTGCGTTGCCACTCGGTGTGTCTGTGATCTGTGACGATACTGCCGTGGCCGAATGGGCAGAAGGCCTCGGTGCCGAAGTCCTCTGGTGCCCCGGCGTCGGACTCAACGGAGCGGTCTCAAATGGAGTCCAGCAGATGCGCGAACGTGCACTCGACCGCGTCGTGATATCGCATGCGGACCTGCCCGCCGCGGCGGACTTCAGCGATCTCGTCGCAGTCTCAGGCGTTGTCATCGTGACAGACCATCGTGGCGACGGCACGAATGTGATCTCGCTACCCACGAGCGCCGCGTTCAGGTTCTCGTACGGGCCAGGAAGCCGTGGCCGCCATGTTGTTGAAGCCAAACGCTGTGCACTGACGGCTGTAGTGCGCACAGATCCTCGTCTGAGCTGGGATGTCGACAACCCCGAGGACCTGAGCGTGCCGGCCGACTGGATCCGGGATCCGACCATCACCCAGATTCCTCACCTGCGACCATGTTCAGGCCCACCAGTCTGAGCACGAGATGCTCGTCTAAAACGAACTGAGGGGCCCGAGGGCCCCTCAATAGAATTACTCAGGCCCCGGCACAATCACCGGGACAGCTGCTAGCTATTCATCTCGTCCTTGAGTGCCTTAGCTGCGGTGAACTTCACAGAGGTCGACGCTTTGATGTCAAGCGGCTCACCAGTGCGAGGGTTGCGACCTACACGCGCAGCCCGGTGTGAAGCGCTGAACGAGCCGAAGCCCGCCCAAGCAACTTTGCCGTCACTCTTGGCCGCCTCAGTCACCGTCCCGAAGAACGCATTCAGGACGCTCTCAGCGTCAGCTTTGGATACGCCAGAATCACCGGCAACCTTTGAGAGCAATTCGGACTTGTTGTATGTGGCCACGAGGACCTCCTTGTCTGGTGGGACAGATCCCACATCGATCAAATCTCATCGTTGTAACTATTCGATCGGGTCTGGTGCACAAAATCAAGCACCCTCGCCGGGAATTGCATTCAGGATGCCTTCGAAACGCTCCTCGAGCGTCGCGCGACTCGACGGATGAGTGAGCACCCAGAACTCCCCAGAGCCAATCGCGTCGACTACGCGGTCGGCCAAAACAAGCGGATCTATGCCCCCTGCCACGGCCGCGACAACGGACTCTTCCGCGGCTGCCTCAGTCAGCCCAGGCTCACGCGTGGCACGATACCGGCGGGTGTCTGCTATTCGGGTCTTCACGAACTCCGGGCAAAGAACTGACACACCCACGTTGCAGTCTTCACGAGCGGCGAGTTCGATCTGCAACGACTCCGAAAGCGCCACAACCGCGTACTTGGCCGCATGGTACGGCCCAAGCAGTCCGGTGCTCATGAGGCCAGCAATCGAGGCGGTGTTCACGATATGGCAAGGCTGATCCTGGGCCAGCATTATTGGCAAGAACACCGTATGACCGTTCACCACGCTGAAGAAGTCCACGTCCATGGCCCGCCGCCACTCGTCCACGTCGAGTTCTGTATGTGACCCGTAGACCAGGATCCCAGCGTTGTTGCACAGCACATGTACGGCGCCGAACCGTTCGATCGTGCTATCCGCCAGAGCCTGAACCTGGGCCAGCGAGGTCACGTCCGTCTCAACGGTGAGTACCTCGGTCCCAGCACGCTCAAGCTCGTGGGCCACAGCACCCATCGCCTCAACATCAACGTCGGCGAGCACGAGCCGGGCTCCCCGCTCAGCGAAGCGCTGAGAAATTGCGCGCCCGATGCCGTTCGCGGCCCCGGTAACGACGACCACGCGGCCCGCCAGGTCATCCAGATCTTCTGTCATAGGTCCCCCTTCACTCGTCAACAACGAAAACGTATAGCGCGCGGTTGCTAGCGTGAAAGACGATGACGCGAATATCCCTGTGTATTACCTGCATGAT
>CAYUOD010000612.1:0-1995 GCA_964446225.1 uncultured Acidimicrobiales bacterium
AAACCACGCTGATGGGCATGTTGCTCGGCTTCCATGCTCCGACATCGGGCTCGCTGCAGGTCATGGGCATGGACCCACAGAAGGACGGCGCAGAGCTCCGCTCAAGTGTCGGTTACTCGCCTGAGCATTCGATCCTGCCTGAGGCGATGCAGGCCTATGAGTTTGTGCACCATCTGGCCCGGGTGCGCGGGATTCCGAAGGCCGATGCACGAACGCGCGCGAGCGACGCGCTGTTCCTGGTCGGCCTTGGCGAGGAACGAAACCGCCCGCTCGGCACGATGAGCACTGGGCAGAAGCAGCGCGTAAAGCTCGCTCAGGCGATTGCGCATGATCCGTCGTTTGTGCTGTTGGATGAGCCCACTGATGGTCTGGATCCGGTCCAGCGTGAGCAAATGCTGGATCTCATCGGGCAGGTGAGCAGAGACTTTGGCATTGACGTCTTGCTCTCTTCCCATCAACTTGAGGAAGTCGAAAAGGTCTGCGACAACATTGTCGTGATTGCCGAGGGCGTCGTTGCCCTTGATGGTCCGCTGACTCAGCTCGCGCAGGTCGATGTGGGTCTGGAACTCGTAGTGGATACGGGCGGCTCCGAGGTAGCGGCCGCACTGGTCTCGATGAATCTCACAGTCGAGCAGACTGACTCACATCTCGTGGTGACGGGCGCAGAGCAGCATGAGCTTGAACTTTGCGTGCGCGACGTACTTGCCGAGGCCGGAGTACCGCTGCGGCGGTTGGGGCCGCGTCGCAAATCGCTAGAGGACCTCTTCCTTGCGGCAGGCACCTATGACTGAGTCCGGGTCCGACGCCGAGATCCTTCATCAGGGGTTTCGTTCCTTTCAAGGTGAACGTGAAGGCCTCTGGTCTGGCATGCGTTCGATTATCCGTGTGACCGTACGCGCACTCCTGGGCCTCGGCAGAGGCGGTGGCGCCAAGGTGCTTCCGATCCTGACCGGCATCTGGGCGGTCGTCCCCGCCTTGGTCTATATGGGTGTGCTCATCCTTGTGAATCTCAGCGTCGAGGACCTGGGCGTAGATCTCTACGCTGGCTACTACGGGCAGATAAACACGGCGATCGTCATTTTTGTGGCCTTTGTTGCGCCGGTCGCGATGTTGGGTGATCGGCAAGGCGGACTGCTGGTTTACTACTTCTCGTCGCGCCTCACGCGTGGCAGTTATCTCGCGTCCAAAGCAATTGCGATTCTGCAGCTGCTCCTGATGGTGACCATCTTGCCGCTGTTGTTTCTGCTCATCGGGTACAGCTTCCAGGGCGTTGGACCAGACGGTTTGGATGGCATGCTGACACAGTTGACGCGAATTCTTGTTGGTGGAGCGGTAGTTGCGGTGTTCTTCACGGCCGTGTCAATGGCAGCGTCTTCGCTTGCTGACAAGCGCTTGTACGCGTCCGTCGGTTTGGTTCTTCTGCTGGTCGCGCTGCCGATCACCGCGGCTGTGCTCACCGAAGAAGCCAACGTCACGGCGAACATCCATCTGCTCAATCCGTTCCTGTTGCCGCTGGAGCTCGTGCACCGCGTGTACGGCGAGATCGGCGAACAGCCCGATATTGAGACCGCGAGCCTGGTCGCCGCCTGGGCCGCGTGGGTAGTGGTCGGATTCGGCTTCACCTTCTGGAGATACCGGAAGCTGGCGGTGACCCGATGAACCCGACGAACGGAGACGCCGCACAGAGCGCGGCTGTTAGGCCCTCTCGTTCATGGGCCATAGAGCTCCGAGGTGTCTCGAAGTTCTACGGCGACGTTGTAGCTGTTTCTGACGTGACGCTGCTCGTCGACACGGGCCTGACCGCCTTGTTGGGCCCAAACGGGGCTGGTAAGTCGACACTGTTGCGGATGATGGCGGGCCAGACGCCGCCATCCATTGGCACAGTTGCGCTCCTTGGCGTGAACCCCAGGACTGACATTGAAGTACTGGGTCGCATCGCGATGGTGCCCCAACAAGAGGCCCTGTTTGACGCACTCACCGCCCACGCTTTCGTCG
>CAYUOD010000613.1:0-1989 GCA_964446225.1 uncultured Acidimicrobiales bacterium
GATAGCCAATAACCACGGTGTCACCTTCGGCGAGCTTCCCGTCAAGCAGGCGCATGGCAAGCGCGTCCGACAACTTCCGTTGGATAACCCGACGCAGCGGACGAGCTCCGAAGAAGTGGTCGAACCCCTCAGTCACGAGTTCTGCCTTGGCATCATCATCGACGATCATCTTGACCCGCTGCAGTTCGAGGCGGTCTGCCAGTTGCTGCAGTTGAATATCCACAATGCGTGTGAGTTCTTCTGTCTGCAGGTGATCGAAGCGAACAATCTCGTCGATACGATTCAGGAACTCAGGCCGAAAGAGCCCGAGTTCATCGTCAGCCAGATTGGACGTCATGATGAGCACGGTGTTTGTAAAGTCCACGGTGCGACCGCGACCGTCGGTCAGTCGACCATCGTCGAGCACCTGTAGGAGCGTGTTAAACACATCGCCGTGAGCCTTCTCGATCTCATCGAGGAGCACAACCGAGTAGGGACGCCGACGGATAGCTTCCGTGAGCTGCCCGCCCTCGTCGTGACCCACGTAGCCCGGAGGGGCACCAAAGAGTCTGGCCACGTTGTGCTTCTCTGAGAACTCGCTCATGTCAACGCGCACCAGGGCGCGTTCATCTTCGAACATCACCTCGGCAAGAGCCTTGGCCAGTTCGGTCTTACCCACGCCGGTTGGTCCCAGAAACAGGAAGCTGCCTATGGGTCGGTTGGGGTCAGCCAGTCCAGCGCGGCTGCGCCGGATTGCATTGGAGACCGCTTCAACTGCCTTCTTCTGACCAATTACCCGCTCACCAATGACGTCCTCCAGGTGGGTGAGACGCTGCGTCTCCTCTTCCATGAGTTTGGCTACAGGTACGCCTGTCCAGCTACTGATGACATCGGCGATATCTGACTCGTCCACTGACTGCTTGAGCATCTGCTGATTGCTCTGCAGCTCCTGCAGGTCGCTCGTGGCCTCGGCAATCTCTGCTTCAAGAGCGGGAATGGAGCCGTAACGCAGCTCAGCTGCGATCTCAAGGTCAGCTTCGTGCTCGAGTTGCCGCCGCGCCTCTTCGAGCTGCTCGTTGCGCTCACCAATGAGGCCAATTGCTTTCTTCTCGGCGAGCCATTGCTCGCGCATGACCTGGGCCTGAGCCTGGAGTTCCTCCAGCTCGGACTCGATCGCCCCGAGCCGCTCGCGAGAAGCTGCATCTGATTCTTTGCCGAGCGCGACCTGCTCAATCTCAAGCTGTCGCATGCGGCGTTCGACGACATCAATCTCGGTCGGTACCGAGTCGATCTCAATACGCAGCCGGCTGCCCGCTTCGTCGATGAGGTCAATCGCCTTGTCAGGCAGAAAACGGTCTGTCACGTAGCGGTCACTCAGACGGGCAGCAGCCACGATCGCGTTGTCCTGGATGCGGATGCCGTGGTGCACCTCATAACGTTCTTTGAGGCCCCGCAGAATTGCGATGGTGTCTGTCACGGTCGGTTCTTTGGCCAGCACCTGCTGGAAACGCCGCTCAAGCGCGGCATCCTTCTCGATGTAGTTGCGGTACTCGTCGAGAGTGGTGGCACCGATCATGTGCAACTCACCTCTGGCGAGCATGGGCTTCAGCATGTTGGACGCGTCGTTCGCGCCCTCGGCTGCACCGGCTCCGACGATGGTGTGGAGTTCGTCCACAAAGGTGATGATCTCTCCTTCGGCGTCGGAGATCTCTTTGAGTACGGCCTTCAGGCGCTCCTCGAATTCACCGCGATACTTTGCCCCGGCGACCATTGCAGCGATGTCGAGCGACACCAGACGCTTGCTCTTGAGGCTCTCGGGCACGTCGCCCTCGGAGATGCGCTGCGCGAGACCTTCAGCAATGGCGGTCTTACCGACACCGGGCTCGCCAATAAGCACAGGGTTGTTCTTCGTACGCCGAGACAGCACTTGTATGACCCGGCGGATTTCATCGTCACGGCCGATGACCGGATCGAGCTTGCCGTCACGGGCCTGCTCGGTGAGGTCCACGC
>CAYUOD010000614.1:0-1980 GCA_964446225.1 uncultured Acidimicrobiales bacterium
CGTCCGTCACCGACGACGACGATGCCATCCTCAACACCGACTGTTCTTCCGAAGCTATCTCCACCCCCAGTGCCAGCACTGGCGATATGGGATCGGAATTCCACGACACGCTGCCATTGACCCAAAGCCGCGTCATGGCGGAACAACACAGCGCGGCCCGTCCGCAGGTGGTCGCGGTGCTTACCACAAACAAGTAGATCGCCGGACACGTCGATTGCGGTGCCAAAACGGTCATCCGGTCCAGCATTGGGCTCGATCAGAACTTGTATTTCGGCAAACAGGCCAGATGAACTCCGCTCGAACACATGTACTGCGCCGCGCGTGCGGTTCTTCGCCGTGACGAAGAGCCGATCACCGTCAAGAAGCACGCGATCGCCGAACTGGTAGCTGCCCTGGATTACAGATCCGGGCGCTGGCTCAAGGATCTGCCGCAGAATCCAGATGTCATTTGCGCGCTCATAGAGGAGCACCTCGCCGGCGGCCGAGAACTGGGATCCATCACGCACTGGAGCACCGATAGCGAGCATCGATCCGTCAAGCGAAACAGCTCTCCCAAGGGACGTCGGCTCGGGATCGAGGGAGTCGATCCGCTGCTCAGCAACGACGACTCCCGCTGCATTGACTCGCATCAGCTGGACTGTGCCCTGAGCGGCTCCCTGGAGGAACCCGAAGCGTCCCGCGCCGAGCACGATCCAACCGTCATCCATATCCACCTCTGCGCTAAAGAGGTCCAGCCCGCTGAAGTGCGGCGCCACGTTGGGCGCCGACAGGAACTCCCACCCACCGCGCGCCCGCACCTGGAGCTCAAGAGTGTTGACGCCGAGCTGATACGTCCCGACGAACGTAAAGTTGAGTAGCCGCTCTCCTGACTGAATGCTCGTAGTCCCGGTGGCCTGTGGCAAGTTGAACGACTGCAACTGGGTCCTCTGCGCCGTCGCTGGAGTGTGGACGGCTACCGCAGCACACACGAGGGCCAATACCGCAGGCCGCAAGCGAACATCAAGCCAGCCCCCCCCCCTGTAAGCTGGCCGGGCCTGCCTGCTGAGGGGCCATGTCATGCAAGTGACTATCATACATCACCGCTCGTACGCCCCCATATCCACCACACCTATAATGCGCAGACCCAAATCTAGGTCTAGGGGCAGTGGTTCGACAAAATTACCGTTGCCGTTCACGTCGGCAATATCATTCCCGATGAGTGCGTTATCTCCTGTATCTACACACGGCGACGGGGGCCCATCCTGTGCGGGCTTCAGGTGGAGGTCGCGCTTGCTCGGTTTGACGAAGGCCGGATCTACGCTGATACTGTTCGTAAAGAAGAATCCCGCTGGAAGCGCGGTCCCTGTTGACGTGGTAGTGCCAACATCAGAAGAGACAATATTGAATATTGCGCCCACTGCTGGAGAAACGCCGCCACGAATAGTCACATCTTGCCCCGTCGAGCTGCCCCAGATAATTGAGTTTTCGACGTTATATGTCTGAGAAACACCCCCGTTCGTGTTCTGGTAAGCTCGAGCCACATGTATTCCCCCTCCGTTCGTGCTAAATGGCGGCACGTCCACATCCCAGATCAAGTTAAAGGTAACCGTGCAGTGGTTCATGGAGTGCACGATACTGTTTCCTGAGAATTCGTCGAAGTGCGGCAGCCAGTAAATAGCGCCGCCAGCAAAGCGCGCGGAATTATCGTAGAAAAGGGAGTTGCTCATTCGCGACAGCGCCTCCCTCGCCAAATATACAGCCCCCCCATTGCGGGCTTCGGGTCGTGGCTCGCTTGGGTTTTGCGTACCCGTCCAGTGGATGTATCCGTTAAGAAACAGCCGCGTGTTGCCTATGTCGAGACGTGGAGCCACGGCGGCGCATATGGCGCTTCCGTCGTGGGAATAGTTTTCGGTGAATGTACAGTCCGAGATTGTCACGCCATTTCCCGGGCCTACTGGGTTTCGAGTGGAACCGAGTGGTCGGCACGACTCTTGCGGTGCA
>CAYUOD010000615.1:0-1976 GCA_964446225.1 uncultured Acidimicrobiales bacterium
TCGAAACCCGACTAAACAGATCAACTTTGTCACCTATGACCACCACAGACATCCCGGTATCACTCAGGACGCCGCCGAAGTTCACAAGTAGTGACGCAGCGCGAATGGACGCGAGCCTGGCTCACAGCAGCGCTGCAGAGATCATTGAGTGGGCGTCTGAAACCTTCGGATCCCGCCTGTTGCTCACCTCCTCGTTCGCTGACACGCTGCTCATAAACGTCGCTACACGAATCGTTCCGGACATAGCGGTGATCTTCCTCGATACCGGCTTCCACTTCGCTGAGACGCTTGAGACGGTGCGGGCAGCAATGGCCCGCTACGCGCTCAACCTCACTGTGCTTCGACCCGATGCCGACGCAGCAGACCTATGGGCCGACGGTGTCGACAGCTGCTGTCGCGACCGCAAGACGACGCTCCTCAGCGATCACCTCGTCAAGAACGCCGATGGCTGGATGAGTGGCCTTCGGCGAGCCGACTCCCCCGCCCGTTCGGACGCCCCAATCGTCTCTCTGGACACTCGAGGTCTGGTCAAGATCAATCCTCTCGTTCACTGGACAGACGAGCAAGTCTCTGCCTACATCGCAGAGCACAACGTCATTCTCAATCCGCTGCTAGCCCAGGGCTACTCGTCAATTGGCTGCTGGCCCTGCACAGTCCCCTCCGACAATGGCAGAAACGGCCGCTGGTCAGGCCGATCCAAAACAGAGTGTGGGCTACATCTATGAACGCGCAGGTCCAAGAGCCAGGGCGTGCATTCGAGGCGCCATTTCCCATCTACGTAGACCTCGTTGCCAGGCGTGTACTGGTTGTGGGCGGGGGCAAGGTGGCCGAGCGCAAGATCGCTAGCCTCATCGAAGCAGGAGCCACCGTCACCGTCGTGTCGCCTCACGCAACACCAGCAATAGAAGCTAATGCGCAGCTCCGTTGGCATCGACGTGGTTACCGGCGCGGCGAGATGGCGTCCTACTCTCTCGCGTTTGCGGCCACCGACGATCCGGCTGTGAACGCCCAAGTGGCCAGCGACGGAATAGCCGCCAACGTCTTTGTGAACTCGGCTGACGATGCGCCCAACTGCAGCTTCATACTCCCCGCAGTTGCGAGAGGTGGAGACCTTCGGGTCGCAATATCCACCAACGGAAAAAGCCCAGCCATGGCCAGGTGGCTACGCCAGAGAATCGATCGACAGATCGCCGAGACCTACTCAGGTCTGCTTGACGTTCTTGCCGAGGTACGCAACGAGGCCAAACACAATCTGAGCAACCCCAGCGCCGAGCTGTGGAACGCCGCTGTAGACGACCAGTTGCTCGAACTCGTTGCCTCGGGAAACAGCGCGGCGGCTCGCTCAACACTGCGATCAAGACTCGGCTTACCCGCAGCGGCCCGCGAAGCTGCCTCATGACGGTCCATCTCGTGGGAGCCGGCCCCGGGCACCCAGACCTGCTGACTGTTCGGGCAGCGACACTGCTGGGTGAGGCTGATGTGGTCGTGCATGACCGCCTCATCGACAAGCGAGTGCTCGAACTCGCAGCGCCATGGGCCGAACTCATCGATGTCGGCAAGCGCCCCGGCAGTCGAGCCAACTCCCAAGAAGTCATAAACCAGCTACTGATCGATCGAGGCCGACGAGTCGACTGCGTCGTCCGTTTGAAGGGAGGCGACCCGTTTCTATTTGGGCGCGGCGGAGAAGAGGCGCTTGCTCTACAAGCTGCGGGCATCAAGGTCACGGAGGTCCCAGGAATCACATCAGCAATCGCGGCGCCTGCTGCAGCGGGCATACCCGTAACTATGCGTGGAACCTCGAGCGGCGTATCAGTGGTGACCGGACGTCTGGAGCCGGGTGGCCCACAAGAAGTCAACTGGCGTGCGCTGGCCAACTCAGGAACGACGCTCGTCATTCTCATGGGGGCAGCGATCGCCGGCACTCTCGCTCGTCGACTCATGGAGGCTGGAATGCCCGCGGAAACTCCGACGGCCAT
>CAYUOD010000616.1:0-1968 GCA_964446225.1 uncultured Acidimicrobiales bacterium
TCCTTGAGAACGGCCTGCTCCAGATCCCCACACTCGACGAGTCTGGTGAGCTTGGCTGGCTGGTCGTTGAGCCAAACTCATGCCTGTTCGTTGAGACACTGCCCCGTCAATAGAGCCCACTTCACCCAGCGACTAAGCTGGGTTCGCGATGACTGACTCTTCTCCCACACCTTCATCCAGTGATGACTGGGCCACAGAGGCCACCAGAACCGTCGTCCGTACGGTCGACAAAGTCCGCGATCAGACCACCGCCAAGGCACTCCTGCTGGCAAAAGCGGTGGTGTACATACCTCTCATCATCGGTTTCGTGGCCATCGTGTTCATGATGCTTCTTATCAGTGGAATACGGGTACTGAATCTGGCGTTGCCTATCTGGGGTGTCTACCTTCTCCTCGGAGCGATCTTCACGATCGCCGGACTCATTGTGTGGAAGAAACGTGGACGCCTCGAACCAGTTTCGTAGTTCCTCCCCCCAAGGATTCTCGTGTCAAGCTCTCGTAACGTCATCATCATCGGCTCTGGTCCTGCAGGGCTCACCGCAGCAATCTATGCAGCTCGCGCCAATCTGCAGCCGCTGATGATCGAGGGTGAGCCTTCCTCCACAGGCGATCAACCTGGCGGTCAGCTCATGCTGACGACCGAAGTCGAGAACTACCCCGGCTTCCCCGAAGGCATCATGGGACCCGAACTGATGCTCAATTTCAGGGCTCAGGCCGAGCGCTTCGAAACCGAGTTCATCACCGAGAAGGTCACCAGGGTTGATTTCTCTGCGCGTCCGTTCGGAGTTTGGGTTGGCGAAACGGAGTATCGGGCTGACACGGTGATTGTGTCGACCGGTGCCCGCTCTCTCATGCTCAACATCGACGGCGAAGCAGAACTCATGGGACGCGGTGTATCCACCTGCGCGACCTGCGACGGGTTCTTCTTCAAAGATCAGGAGATTGCGGTAGTGGGCGGCGGCGACTCAGCTATCGAAGAGGCCAACTTCTTGACCAAGTTCGCGTCGAAGGTGCATCTGATACACCGCCGCGACGAGCTCCGCGCATCAAAGATCATGCAGGACCGAGCCCGAAATAACCCCAAGATCGAGTTTCAGTGGAACAGCGTGGTGAGCGCCATTCACGGTGATGCCGGTCTGAGCTCAATTGAACTCACTGATACGATCTCAAATCAGACCAGACAGCTTGAGGTGACTGGCCTGTTTATCGCCATTGGACACCGTCCCAACACAGATCTTTTCAAGGATGTTCTTGCGATGGACGATGCTGGTTACATCCTGACTCAAGGTAAAAGCAGCAGGACCAATATTGAGGGCGTTTTCGCCTGCGGAGATGTCCAGGACTCTACCTACCGTCAGGCCATTACCGCAGCTGGCTCTGGCTGCAGTGCAGCTCTTGACGCCGAGCGCTGGCTCGAGGCCAACGTTCATTCATAGAGGGTGTGGCAAATATCACCCTCCGCATTGGAATCTCAGCAAGCACCCGTGCGTTTCAGCTATCAAGTACGATCGCAAAGTATTCCCATGAGGAGACCAACATGGCCCAAAACATCCTGACTCTGTCCGACAGTACGTTTGACGAAACTATTGGCGCCTCTGATAAGCCAGTCCTCGTGGACTTCTGGGCCGAGTGGTGTGGACCATGCAAGATGATCGCACCCATCCTTTCCGAGATCGCCGATGAGCATGACGGAATCACCATCTCCAAGCTCAACATCGACGAGAATCCAGAGATTGCCCGCCGGTTCCAGGTCATGAGCATTCCCACCATGATCGTGTTTAAGGACGGCGAAGCCGCCAAGCGTATGGTTGGTGCCAAAGGCAAGGGTCAGATGCTCAAGGAGCTCGCCGAATTCCTGTAACGCGTCCCTTTGGTCGTGGCGCAAAGGGAGACCACGTGGTCGACCTTCAGCGCCGACTCGCCGCGGTTGACTCATATTCAGGTCCAGTAGATGGGCTTCTGGATGACG
>CAYUOD010000617.1:0-1967 GCA_964446225.1 uncultured Acidimicrobiales bacterium
GGGTGACGATGCAAAAGCTGGACCCGTACATCAATGTCGACCCCGGCACGATGAATCCTTTTGAGCACGGCGAGGTTTTCGTTACCGACGACGGTGGTGAGACAGATCTCGACCTTGGGCACTATGAACGTTTCATCGACGAGCCGCTCGGACGTGGCTCAAACGCGACGACCGGCTCGATCTATCAAGCCGTGCTGGCTGCAGAGCGCCGCGGCGACTATCTCGGCAAGACCGTGCAGGTGATTCCGCACATCACCGACGAGATCAAGCAGCGCATCCTCAGGCTCGCCACAGAGGACACCGATATCGTTATCACCGAAGTCGGTGGCACGGTCGGTGACATCGAGATCCTGCCCTTTCTCGAAGCGATTCGTCAGTTCCGCCTGGATGTGGGGCGGGAGAATGTCTGCTACGTACATGTGGCGCTGGTTCCCTACATAGGGCCATCAGGTGAACAGAAGACCAAGCCGACGCAGCACTCCGTGACTGAGCTGCGGAGCCGAGGCATTCAACCTGACGCGATCGTGTGTCGGAGTGCCGATCCTCTGGATGACGGACTCAAACGCAAGATCTCGCGTCTTTGCGATGTTCCCCTGACCGGCGTGGCGAACGCGGCAGACTCCAAGAACATCTACGAGATTCCCCTGGTACTGCACGAAGAAGGCCTGGACGACTACATCTGCAACATTCTCGGTCTTGGCGATTACACACTCGACAACTTGAACTGGGAACAGCTCGTCGCCCGCATAGATGCCGCCACCCGTCCAGTACGGATAGGCATCATCGGCAAGTACGTCAGTCTCCCCGACGCATACCTTTCTGTTGTTGAGGCACTGCGCCACGGCGGCTATGAGCATGGCGCGAGAGTCGAGATCGAATGGGTCCAGGCTGAAGAAGTAGAGGGTTTGTTGGCCGAGGGTCGGCTTGAACATATGGATGGCATCGTGATTCCGGGCGGCTTTGGCTCGCGTGGCATTGAGGGCAAGATCGCGGCGGCTGCATATGCCCGCGAAAACGATCTCCCCTGCCTGGGGATCTGTCTTGGTCTGCATGTCATGACGATCGAGTTTGCACGCAACGTCCTCGGATTAAGCGGAGCGAACTCCACCGAGTTTGAGCCGTCGACGTCCGAACCCGTGATCTACCTGATGCCGTCGCAGAACGACGTCACCGACATGGGGGGCACAATGCGCCTGGGTACCTATCCTGCGCAGCTTGACCCCAACAGCAAAGTCGCCGCGATCTATGACAGCACCCTCGTATATGAGCGTCATCGTCATCGCTGGGAAGTCAATCAGAATTACCGCGCCCGGTTTGAAGCTGCGGGATTGAGCTGCTCAGGCGTGTCACCCGACGGCAAACTTGTCGAGTTCATCGAGATCTCCGATCACCCCTTCTACCTCGCGACTCAGGGCCACCCCGAGTTCAAGAGCCGGCCCACGGATGCGGCGCCGCTGTTTTCAGCGCTGGTAGCGGCGGCCTTGGAGCGCAAGGAAGTGCTCCACCCGATCGTCGACCGTGAGGCTGTGAGCGGGTGACCGAGGGTTTCCGCCACCTGGGGGAACAACTCATCCACAAGGGCTACATCTTCGATTACCTGAAGGCCGACTTCGAGGGCCCTGCGGGTGAACGATTCGAACGTGATGTCATTCGCCATCCGGGCGCCGTGGCAGCACTTCCCGTGGAGGGCGACAACATACTGCTCGTGCGGCAGTACCGGCCTGCCTTGGACGCTTCGCTGCTGGAAATCCCGGCAGGTCTGCGTGAACCAGGGGAGGATCGCCTCGTCACCGCCAACCGTGAACTCGAAGAAGAGATCGGCCGTCGGGCCGGATCCCTGGAGCTGTTGACCGCGATGCACACTGCTGTCGGTTTCACTGACGAGGTCATCACCATCTTCCTGGCGACGCAACTTGAGCGCGTCGAGCTACGCGCTGACAGCGTCGAAGAGCAGTACATGGAGCAGG
>CAYUOD010000618.1:0-1966 GCA_964446225.1 uncultured Acidimicrobiales bacterium
CGGCCTCGCCGCGCACTCTTCGCAGGTATCTGTGCACCGAGAAACCCTAGCGTGGCCGTCCCGAGGGGCCGCCCGCTTCAAAGCAGAGTTGGCGCAGTCCAACACGGTGCCCCACGCTGTTGCACCCCCGATCTATGGTGTGGTTCGTGAGCGACGTTCTGTATGGCCTCGATATCGAGACCGACACAACCATCAATGGCCTCGACCCCGAGGTCGCTGCAGTCGTCGCTGTGGCGGTCGCAGGAGGCGGCGTCTCCGCGGTCATCCGTGGTGAAGAGTGCTCGATTCTGAAGGAACTCGACAGTCTCCTCAAGCGACTCGAACCCGGCATCATTGTCACCTGGAACGGCTCCGCTTTCGACCTCCCGTTCCTCCAAAACAGGGCCGCGCTTCACGGCATCAAGCTCGGTCTCGACCTGTCGGCCGACGCCCCCACCCGCAAACAACCCCGATTCAAGGCAAGCTGGTATGGCCACCGTCACCTCGACGCCTACCTGGCCTACCGCTATCAGCTCGCTCGTGTGATGCCGGTCTCGTGCGGCCTCAAGTCCATCGCTGCGTTCTATGGACTCGACGCTGTTGAGGTTCCCGTCGAGCGACTCCACGAGCTGCCCGCAGCACTCGTAGACGCCTACGTGCTCAGCGACGCGGTGCTCGCGGCCGAACTCGCAGCCAGGCACTGGGACTGGGCACAGTTCTTCATCGACGAGGCCCCCTCGGCAACGATCGACCTAAGCAGGCAGATGGAATCCGACCTGGCCGCCGGGTCCGGGCCGAGCCCAGATCTCACCGCCGTGCGCTTCGATCACACCCCGGGCGATCGCCAGGCCGAGGCCCGCGCCACCGGTATCACGGCCACGGGCTGAGTCCTCGCGGGTAAACGGCTCAAATGCAAGGGCGATGAAGTCGGGGGAAAATCCAGGGCCCTCATCTGACACACAGAGTTCACGGCTGCCATTCGCTGACACTTCGACTGAGACAGTCCCGCCTTTTGGCGAGTGGCGCACCGCGTTCTCAATGAGGTTGCGCACAACTCTGCCCAACTCAGGTGCTGCACCATGGGTCATCACTCGCTCACTCATGAGCAGCTGAAGCTCGATCTGAGCAGCCCTGGCCACCGGGCTCAACGCCTCGATGGCCTCGTCAGCAAGTTCTGTGAGATCCACCTCATCGCGCGGCACTACAAAACGTCCCGACTCAAGGCGGGCAAGCAGGAAGAGTTCGTCGACCAGATGACCAAGGGCATCAACGTCTCGTCGCATGGAAGTGAGGTACTTGGCAGGATCAGGCGCAATGCCATCCTCCAACGCCTCAACGGTCGCACGCAGCGCAGCAAGCGGGGTGCGCAGATCGTGACCCACGGCGGCGAGCAGCATGCTGCGCTCGGCTTCATCCTGGGTCCGTTGCAACGAAGCCTCCGCCAGCTTCGCTGTCATCTCGTCGAGTGAGCGGGCAACCAGCCCAACCTCATCCGGGCGATCCACCATCGTGCGAGCCTCAAGGTCTCCAGCAGCAACTTCTGCGGCTGTCTCACCTATACGTTTGAGGTCCGTGGTCGTGTCACGGGCAACTGCCACCGCCACGACTGTCGAAAGACCTGCGGCCAGAACAACGACCACCGCGAGGAGTCTGAAGTCGTGAGGCGACAAGAACATGAGGCTCGAGCTCACCACTATCGCCAGCATGATCGTGATCACCGCAGAGAAGGCCACAACGAGCACTGCATGACGCAGTGAGCCCATACGCGCCACACGACGCGGCACTTCCCATGCTGCAATTCCGGCACCTATGGCGAGCCCGGAGAAGAGAATAAAAAGGTCGCGGCGGTCGCCTGCGCCCGGCTGCATGACAATCTCGGCAAGCAACAGCGCCAGGAGGGTGAGGCCAACAAGTACGGCGAGACGTTTCATGGGTCAAACCTGTATCCCACGCCCCACACGGTGGTCAGCCAGCGCGGATTGTTGGG
>CAYUOD010000619.1:0-1949 GCA_964446225.1 uncultured Acidimicrobiales bacterium
TGGTGGAGATGGGGCTCACCAGAGCGAGTAGCGCGGCCAGCATCATGCTCAAGAACCTGATGGACATGGCACTTGGCGTGCTGGTGTTCGCGGTCGTGGGTTACAACATCGCCTTCAGTGGATCCCAGTTCCTTGGGTTCAAGTGGGCCTTCAGTGGCTATCCGGGTGTCACCGAGACCGGACTGAGCGTGCCGGTGCAGTTCTTATTCCAGGCGGCCTTTGCAGCGGCCGCAGCCACGATTGTCTCGGGCGCTATGGCAGAACGCACCCGCTTTGTGGCCTATCTCATCTATACGGTGGCCATTACCGGGCTGATCTATCCCATTGTTGTCAATTGGCTCTGGGGCGGGGGATGGTTGGCCGAGTTGGGCTTTCATGACTTCGCCGGGTCCACCATCGTGCATTCCGTTGGCGGCTGGGCGGCTCTTGCAGGGGCCTGGACGCTTGGCCCTCGTATCGGACGATTCGACGCCGACGGTAATCCGCGCGCCCTGGCGGGCGCCTCGATTCCCTTGGCGGTGGTCGGGGCATTCCTGTTGTTCGTCGGCTGGTTCGGCTTCAACGCCGGCTCAGAACTCGCCGCCGATATGGAAGTTCCGCGCATTGCAGTAACAACATTGCTGGCTGCTGGAGCCGGGGCAACGATGGCGATGGTGATCAGTTGGCACCGCCTGGGTCATCCGGACGTGGCCGTTGCGGCCAATGGTCTTCTGGCCGGCCTTGTCGGCATCACAGCGGGCACGTTCCTGGTTGATCCTCTGGGTGCGGTCGCGATTGGTCTGGTCGCGGGAGCGGTCGTCATTGCTGGCGAGGCTCTGCTGTTGCGGTTGCGTATTGATGATCCCGTTGGGGCTGTGGCTGTACACGCGTTCTGTGGAGTTTGGGGGACCGTCGCCGTGGGACTGTTTGCCAGCCGGGGAGCCCTTGTAGACCCGACGCTGTTCGATGATCTTGGCCTGGCCGGTGAGGGTCTGCTTTATGGGGGCGGCTTCGGTCTGCTCACTGTGCAGGTCACTGGTGCTGTGGTTGTTGCGGTCTTTGTGCTTGGTGCGAGCACCATCTTGTTCCGCAGTCTCAAGGCGCTGGGCATCCTGCGTATTAGTGAGGCCGAGGAGCTTCAGGGCCAGGACTATGCAGACCTTGGTTTGTTGAGCACGAATCCGCCGAGCGAACTTGTGGCGGGTCTGTCGAGCCAGCGCGGTTCCAATCCGGAGGAGATTTTGGCTCGCTCTGTGATTGAGAAGGTCCGCGTGTAGTCTTTCCAGCAGTTGGCGACGGAGTGGTTACTCAGATTCGGGAGGGAATCAGCGTGCCGCTCCGTCGCTCATAACTCTCTCCAGTAGCGAACTGCTAGCCAGCTTGCTTGGCGACTGCTGCTGCTGCGGCCGCAGCAGCTTCGGCATCACCGACGAATCGTCGCTCACCAACTGGTCGTAGCGTTTCGTCCAACTCATAGGCAATGGGCACGCCGGTTGGCAGATTGAGTTCGGATATGTCGTCTTTCGAGATGCCTTCCAGATGCATGATGAGGGCCCGCAGACTATTGCCGTGTGCAGCGATGATGACCCGCTCGTTGTGTACGAGTCGGGGGGCGATTGCATCAGCCCAGTAGGGGATCATGCGCTCAACGACGTCGGCGAGACACTCGGTCGCTGGCAGAACCTCCGGCGGGAGGTTCGCGTACCTGGGGTCAAAGCGTGGGTGCCCGGGATCATCCAGATCGAGCGGCGCCGGTGGTGTGTCGTATGAGCGACGCCAGATATGCACCTGCTCTGCGCCGAACTTCTCGGCGGTCTCCTTCTTATTCAGACCCTGCAGAGCGCCGTAGTGGCGCTCGTTGAGTCGCCAGGATCGTTCTGTGGGCAACCAGTCCTGATCGAGCTCGGTGAGAATCGCGTTGGCAGTCAGAATGGCACGCTTCTGCAACGACGTGAACATGGCGTCGAACT
>CAYUOD010000620.1:0-1944 GCA_964446225.1 uncultured Acidimicrobiales bacterium
CGGTTCGACCTTAAGGACCCCGAGCGAGTGGCCTACGTGGGCGACAAGCGCTAGAAGACCACAACCGAGCGCAGTACGTCACCGGCTTCCATCTTGTGGAATGCCTCTTCGACGTCCTCCAGGTTGATCGTTTCTGAGACGAACCCGTCCAGATTCAGCCGGCCCTGGAGATACAGGTCGATGAGCATCGGAAAGTCTCGCGACGGCAGACAATCCCCGTACCAGGACGACTTCAGAGAGCCGCCCCGCCCGAACACATCGATGAACGGCAGTTCGATCTTCATGTCGGGTGAGGGCACCCCGACAAGTACGACGGTGCCGGCCAGATCACGGGCGTAGAAGGCCTGCCGGTATGTCTCGGGCAGGCCGATGGCGTCGATGACGACATCGGCCCCGTTGCCTCCCGTGAGCGCTTGAATTTCAGCGACCACGTCGGCGTCGGTGCCGTTGATCGTGTGGGTGGCGCCGAACTGTTTGGCCAGTTCCAGCTTCCGATCGTCGAGGTCTACGGCGATGATCGTGTGGGCCCCTGCGACGCGTGCACCCTCTAGGGCGGCGTTGCCCACTCCGCCGCAGCCAATGACCGCCACAGAGTCTCCACGGCCGACCTCAGCGGTGTTTATGGCTGCTCCCAGGCCAGCCATGACACCGCAGCCAAGGAGTCCGGCGACTTCAGGCCGAGCGGCGGGGTTGACCTTCGTGCATTGTCCAGCGGCGACGAGCGTCTTCTCAGCGAATGCGCCAATGCCGAGCGCGGGGGAGAGCTCGGTTCCGTTGGCCAGTGTCATCTTCTGTGTCGCATTGTGGGTAGCGAAGCAGAGCCAGGGACGCCCTCGCTTGCAGGACCGGCACCCGCCGCAGACGGCGCGCCAGTTGAGGATCACGAAGTCGCCCGGGGCTACGTCAGTGACGTCGTCTCCGACCGCTGCAACAATGCCCGCCGCCTCGTGGCCGAGTAGAAACGGGAAGTCGTCGTTGATGGCACCCTCGCGGTAGTGCAGGTCGGTGTGGCAGACCCCGCAAGCTTGAATATCGACGAGTGCTTCACCAGGTCCCGGATCAGGCACAAGGACGGTTTCGAGCGAGACGGGCTGGCCCTTAGCGTGAGCGACAATTCCTCGGACTTCGTGCATTCTTCCCCCATTTGGCTGACGCAATCGACGAGTCTAGAGGCGCCCTCAACGGGGAGGCGTCGCCTGATCCCAAATGGCGTAATGGCGCTACGCCTCCGAGCTTGGCCCGCTAGCTGAACGGGTACACCCAGATCGTGATCACGTCTTCACGAGTCACAGGGTTGCCGGGCCCGGGGCTGACTTTCCAGATCACGCCGGGGTTGGCTGCGGCGAAGTCCTCGTCGTCGTCGGATTCGTAGAGCACCTCCAACTGCAGTCCAGCGGCGCGCATCTGGGGCTCGATCTCGGCGATCTCGCGGCCCAGTATCGAAGGCACGTAGATGACGTCCATGCCGTTGGCGACTTGGATGGTGGCCGCGGTGACGCCTGCGCCTTCAGAGCCCGGAACGGGATCCTGGGTGACGACAATGCCGGACGGGTACTGGTCGCTCGCTACATACTCGACCGTGACACCAACGCCGAGGCGTTCGAGCATCTCGGTGGCGGGCGCAAGGGGCAGGCCGATTACGGTCGGGAACGGGTCTTCGATGCCTTCGGCGATCTCGACAGGTTCGAGCTGTTCGGGGGTGAGTTCGGGGAATGGGCTGGCTGGTACGTCGGCGAGGGCGTCCAGCATGAGGAGCTGCCAGATCTGGGCTGGCCAGCCGCCGCCGGTGACCGTCTCTCGGGTCGTTGGTGGCCGCATCGAGATCTGCGCCTCTGCGAAGCCGATCCAAACGCCGGCCACGAGATCTGGCGTGTAGCCCATGAACCAGGCGTCGCCCCAGTTCTGTCCGGTGCCGGTTTTGCCTGCTGCTGGACGTCCGATGCG
>CAYUOD010000621.1:0-1942 GCA_964446225.1 uncultured Acidimicrobiales bacterium
ACAGACTGTTGAAGCCTCTGGCGATGGCATCAGACATACGAACCACGTCTCGCATCTCGGCGACGTCGTGGACCCGTACGACATCGGCCCCTGAGCCGATTGCGAGGGCGACCGTTGCGGCCGTGCCGAAGACACGTTCGTGCACGCCCTTGTTGAGCACAGCTCCGATCGTCGACTTGCGGGAGGTACCCAAGAGAATAGGGAGGCCGAGTTCGGTGAGCTGACTCAAGTACCTAAGAATTTCGATGTTCTGTTCGATTTCCCAGCCGAATCCGAAGCCAGGATCGACGATGATCCTGTTCGGATCGATACCTGCCCGAACTGCGATCTTTACCGAGGTCTTCAGGCCAACTCTGATGTCCTCAAGCACGCCGTAGTGCTCCCGGCCACGCTGATTGTGCATCACCACAACCGCAGCGCTGTGCTGAGCAATCACCTCGGCCATCTCGGGATCTGACCTCAATCCGGTGACGTCGTTGACCACGGTTGCGCCAGCAGAAAGGGCTCGATCTGCGATGCTCGCACGCGAGGTGTCAATCGAGACTGGTAAGTCCACCGCCTCGCTGAGCGCCTCAACAACGGGAAGAACAAGCTCAGCCTCTTCATTCTCGGACGGAGTATCTGCGCCTGGACGTGTCGAGGCACCACCGACGTCAAGGAGGTCGGCACCCGCAGCCATCATGTCCGCAGCCCTGGAGATCGCCCTAAACGGGTCGCCGCCGATCCCGTCATCAGAAAAGGAGTCCCAGGTCGTGTTGATCACGCCCATGATGAACGTCCGGGTTCCCCACTCCCAACGATGCTCGCCAAGTTCCAGAGCCGCTGAGCGGTAGGGTCGTCGCAGTGGCCAGGAGCACTGCTCCTCAGCCAAGGTCTTCAACACCGATGCGTTCGATGAGCAGTGGCGGCAGCACCGGAGGCTGCTCGCTCAGGACGATGGCACCTTCCAGAGCAGCTAACGCCGGACCGAACAGGGCCTCGTCCTCGGCATGAAATCGGAGCAACGCCTGACCCGTCTTGACCGACTCTCCAGGCTCAGCCACGAGTTCGATACCCGCGCTCATCACGACTGCATCTTCCTTGCGGGCCCGGCCCGCACCAAGACGCCATGCCGCGATGCCAACCTTCCTGCAGTGCATCTCAGCGATGTAGCCATCAGCTTCAGCGGTCACTGTCATCTGGTGAGGTGCCCGTGGAAGCGCTGCTTCTGGATCGCCTCCCTGGGCACGGATCATCTCGCAGTACAGGTCGTAGGCCTTGCCGTTGTCGAGCATCTCAGCTGGATCACCGTCCACCCCAGCAAGATCAAGCATCTCATTGGCCAGAGCTATGGTGACCGCCCTGACGTCGCCCGGTCCCCCACCTTGGAGTACGTCGACGGATTCGGCCACCTCAAGGGCATTGCCGGCAGTTCGACCGAGTGGACGGTGCATGCCGGTCAGATGAGCAACCGTGCGCACGTTATTGGCTTCGCCAATGCCTACCATCGTGCGTGCCAGTTCTCTCGCGAGGTCCAAGTCGGGTAGGAAGGCGCCGGAACCAACTTTCACATCGAGCACCAGGGCATCGGTACCCTCAGCGATCTTCTTGGACATGATCGAAGAGGCAATCAGCGGTATCGATTCAACGGTGCCGGTCACATCACGCAGCGAGTACAGCTTGCGGTCAGCGGGCGCCAGACCATCACCGGCGACCACTATCGCAGCACCAATATCTCGCAGCTGGTCCGTGAACTGTTCAGGCGTGAGATGAGGGCTCCAGCCGGGAATCGACTCGAGTTTGTCCAGGGTGCCGCCCGTATGACCGAGGCCGCGGCCAGAAAGTTGAGGTACAGCGATCCCGAAACTCGCCACGAGAGGACACAAGATGAGTGAGACCTTGTCGCCCACTCCGCCGGTCGAGTGCTTGTCGACGGTTGGTCGACCCACTGAGCTGAGATCCA
>CAYUOD010000622.1:0-1936 GCA_964446225.1 uncultured Acidimicrobiales bacterium
GCGGCCTAACATCCAGGCCATGACACCGCCGAACCTCGTGTTCATCATGAGCGACGATCACGCGTCGCATGCAATATCCGCCTACGGCAGTCGGATCAACGACACACCCAATCTGGACCGGATCGCAACGCACGGGATCCGTATGGATGCCGCGTTCTGCACAAACGCTATCTGCGCTCCCAGCCGGGCGGGGATTCTCACCGGAACCTACAACCATGTGAACGGTGTCACCACCCTCGATACACCGCTAGACAACTCGCTGTGGACCTTTCCTGTAGCTCTGCGAGAAGCCGGCTACAGCACGGGACTCTTCGGCAAATGGCACCTCGGGCACGGACCCGGTGCCGACCCCGGCGGGTTTGACGAATGGCGCATCCTGCCTGGTCAAGGGCACTATCACAATCCCGCGATGCTCGAAGCAAATGGGCGCGTGGTCGAGCGGGCTGGCTATGTCACAGACTTGATCACTGAGGACTCCATCGACTTTTTGCAGCGCCACAGCGACAAGCCATTCGCACTGTTCTGCCACCACAAAGCCCCCCACCGCATCTGGGAGCCGTCACGCGAACACTTCTCGCTGTACGACGAGGTCGAGATACCCGAACCAGAGACGTTCAACGACGATCTGGACGGCCGAGCTCAGGTAGTTCAAGCAGTCAAGATGCGCATGATGGACCTGGATCCGATCATTGACCTGAAGGCTCCGGTGCCCGACGGTCTCACGCCCGACGAAGAGATCTCCTGGCGCTACCAGCGCTACATCAAGGACTACCTCCGGGTCGTCGCATCGCTCGACGACAACGTGGGGCGTCTGCTTGACTCATTAGCCGAACTCGGACTGAGCGATAATACGATCGTCGTCTACACGTCTGACCAGGGCTTCTTTCTTGGAGACCACGGCTGGTTCGACAAGCGCCTCATGTACGAGCAGTCGCTCACGATGCCACTGCTCGTGCAGTATCCCAATGAGATCAGGGCCGGGTCCACTTCACCGGAGATCGTCGCCAACGTCGACTTTGCTCCGACACTGCTTGAGCTCATGGGAGTCGCAATCCCCGACCACGTGCAGGGACGCTCATTTGCGTCCATCCTGAAAGGCGAAGTTCCCAGCGACTGGCCCCAGTCGATGTACTACCGCTACTGGATGCATCGGGACAGCGCCCACCAATGTCCCGCCCACTACGGCATTCGAACCAAATCACACAAGCTGATCTGCTACTACAACGACCCGCTGGGTCAACCCGGAGCCCACGGTCCGTCCGACCCGGTCGAATGGGAATACTTCGATCTGGTGAACGATCCGTACGAGACCCACAACCTCTACGACACGCCTGGCAGAGCAGCAGAAATCGCTGATCTGAAACAACTTCTGGCGGCGCACCAACGGCGAATCGGAGATGAACCTCACCACTCGCTAGCTTAAGGATGCCGGACCCACCGCCTGAGAGCCAAACATGATCTTCACCAACGCAACCATCATCACAATGAATCCCAACAGGGAAATCATCGCGCACGGCGCGGTCGTGGTCTCCGACGATCGCATTGTGGCCATCGGCCCCGCCTCAGAACTGCAGGCCCGCTACCCCGAGCACGAACAGTTCGACTGCGACGGTGGAATCCTGCTGCCAGGGCTTTATGACACGCATGTCCATATGGCGCAGTGCATGTTGCGGGGAGTCTCAGAGGGTAAGCAGATCGGCGCCTTCCAGAACTGGCTCTTCCAGCGCATCTTTCCGTTGCAAGGCTCGTACTCACATGAGGACGCCAAAGCCAGCGCTTCGCTTTGCATCCTTGAGATGCTCAAGTCGGGTACTACCGGATTTGTCGAGTGCCTGCTGGCCGAGCAGTACGGCGTCGATGGCATCGCCGAGATCGCAGTCGAGTCCGGAATCCGCGCGGCACTGGGCAAAGTCGTCATGGATGTGTCCGCAGAAAA
>CAYUOD010000623.1:0-1936 GCA_964446225.1 uncultured Acidimicrobiales bacterium
GCGTCGTGAATCCGACGATCGAACTTATCGGCGATGAAACACAGGAAGGCACCGAGGCTTGCCTGTCACTCCCGGGCATCTCCAGTCCGACGAGCCGAGCCATGCACTGCCGAGTCTCAGGCCAGGACCCGTTCGGCAAAGCCATCGCCTATGAAGGATCTGAGCTCGCGGCTCGCTGCTTCCAACACGAGTGTGACCATCTCAACGGCCTCACCTACTTGCACTGCCAGGCTGAGGAAGACCGCAACATCCTCATCACCAGGATGGAGCAGATGGACTGGTGGGGAACGCCAGAACTTGATCCGCGCTCGAAGATGTACGAAGCCGCGGGCGACTAGATCATGAAAGCGAGTTGCCGGACGATCTGCTCGCCCAGGTCGCCATCACCGGAGATCTCAACACGTCCCGAGGTCAGGATCGCTTCGGGATCAACTCTGCCCATGGCGAGGCGCTGAAAGAGAGCAGACTCCAGGCTGAGCGTCGTCGTCGCGGGAGCATCCAGCGCGTCTACAAGCGCAGCTCTGCCGTCAACCGACACGTACAGGTCGCGCTGCAGGCCGCCATGCAGCGCGAAGTGCACAGTCGTCCCGTCTGGCGCGCCAACCTTCTTGCCGACAACGAAGCCAAGGCCGCTGGCTACACGATCGACAATGTGCTCCGCTATCACCCCAGAGTCATGGCCGGGAATCCCGAGAGCGTCACGCGCATCCTGTTCGTGCACGCCAATGTCCATAATCCGAATCTGGATCAGATCGGCGTAGGTTCCCTTGCCGTTGGGGGTCCAGGATTCAGCCGCAAAATCCTCGTCGCTCATCGCCTCGAGCGCCTGCATGCGGCGCACGACCATGTGCTGATACTCATCGAACACCTCAGCACCCTTCTGCGCACGCCTCAGTTCAACATGCTGCTCGTTCATGCGACCGATGTCATTGCGCACATGGTCTGGGTCGGTCAGCTCAACCTCAGGCGACTCATCACCCATCAGCATCAACTCCGTGCCGATGACGTGGCTGTACAGATCCTGAACCGTCCAACCCGGACACGGCGTCTGCGTCTTCCACTGCTCCTCGGTGAGGAGATGGCCAAGTTCCTCCATCTGCCCGAAGCAGAGGCGCAGCTTCGTGAGAAGTGCAGTCTTGCCGGTGGTCATGCTGTTGTGCCTCCTACGGCGCCGGATTCTGGATAGTTTCCCAGTCGCGAGCTTCAAGATAGGGCCGGAACTGGTCGGCAATGTGGTCCCAGTCGCCCTGACTCTTGGTGCGACGCAGTTCGTAGAGATGCGGGAACTCTTTCCACCCGAGGACCAGATCCCAAAGCCGGTCGGCCTTGTCGCCTGTGGGCCCAGGCGTGACGACCGGCCCAAACAGTGGCGTGCCATCGTCAAATACCAGGGTTGGTACTCCGAATCCGCCGAGAGCGAGGACACGCTCGTGGTCGGCCTTCACCTCAGCGTGGGTGGTCTCGTCAGCGAGCGCTTTACGCACGTAGCTCGGGTCCAGATCCAGTTCACGCAACAGTTGTTCAGCGACATCGGGATGATGCGGCTTTCGACCGTCCTCGTGTAGAGCCCTGCCGGCGAGTTCGAACCAGCGGTCAAGGTCATCCATCGAGTCTCTACGCAGCAGGGCGCCGATACGCATCATCGACCAGCCGTAGGACCATTCACGTTCCCAGGGATGCTTCTTGCCTTCGACGCGATTCACTTCCTCAAGACTGAAAAAGCGCCAGCGCAGCTCCAAATCTCTGCGGGTACGCACATCGCGCAGCCACTTGGTTGTCTGATAGGCCCAAGGGCACATGACGTCTATATGGACATCAACAACTTCGCTTGCCATAAAGGCAAGCTAGCGGATCGCTCCAGCCGATCAACATTCCGCTGACTGAAGCGTGCCTGGGTCCACGAAGAAGGACTCCACGATCTGGTCAACGCAGTCGT
>CAYUOD010000624.1:0-1935 GCA_964446225.1 uncultured Acidimicrobiales bacterium
CGAGGATGGCATCCATGTGGGCGTGTCCGGTGCCGAATCCGGAGTCTCCGCCGTCGGTGGTGGTGAGTCGGACGAGATCGCCGCGCTCAAACGCCGCCGACGTCACGCTCGCCGCCGCGGATACGCAGCTCTCGAACGCCTCATCGATTTGTTTGCCATGGCGGACGTCCAACAGCACAGTTGAGCGACCCTGCCACGGCTGCTCGTCCTGGCGCACCATCATGATGTCGCGCTTCGCGCTTGACGGCCAATGTACCCGCCGCAGATCGTCGCCCACCTCGTATGGGCGCATGGCGTAGAACTCATCACCGACGCGGCCGAGAGCGTCTGGATTTTCCAGTCCACCGTGCGGGTCGTGGCCCAGCGTGCTCGGTGGTGGCTGGATCTTGTCGATGCGCGGGAGCACAGTGAGTTCGCTCACGCCGAAGATCGGACTCTTCACCGCCGCGATGCCGAAGGGATCGCGTACGGACAGCGTCATGGGTCCAATGGCGATGATTCCGCGCTGCGAAGTGGGGATGCGGTACACGATTCGGACGTTGTCACCCGCTGGGATCGGCATGATCTCGCAGCGCACGGCGCTCTGTTCGGTTCCGACCTGATCCAACAGGTACATCACCGGACTCTTGCGCTGGCCAGTGTTGGTCACAGAAGCAGTGACCGCACTCGTTGCGCCAACCTGAACCCTTGACGGTTGAAGTTGGCGGCTCACCCGCACGTTCATTCTTCGGCTGGCCACCCATATCGCGGATCCGAGAACGAGGATTCCTGCGGCGACCCCCAGAGCTGACAGCTCAAAAACCGACAGGATGCGCCCCGCCGCGATGAGACCGAGAGCAAGCAGTACGACGGACCAGCCTTGGCGGGTCAGCATGTGCTCAGCCTGGTGTTCGCCATTGGTCTATTCCTCAGCTCCGCTAGGAACGGCAACGCTGCGTGCCACTTCGGCGAGGATTTGTCCGGCGGCGAGACCTTGCAGTTGGGCCTCGGGCGTAAGCATCACCCGGTGGCTGAGCACCGGCACGACCATGGACTTCACGTCATCGGGGATCACGTAGTTGCGTCCCGAGGTGGCTGCTAGTGCACGGGAGGCCCGCTGGAGGTTGAGTGTCGCGCGCGGCGAGATGCCCAGGGAGATCGCGGGATGTTGTCTGGACGCCTCGGCAAGGTCGACGATGTAGGAACGCAGGCTGTTGGCCACATGCACAGTCTTGATGAAGCTGCTCATCTCAAGAATTTGTTCGGTGCTGACGACCGCGTCGAGCTCCTTCAGGCGGTCAGATTCTCCGCCGTGCAGCCGCAGGATGTCGATGCCCGAGCTGCGGTCCGGGTAGCCCATGGAAACGCGCATGAAGAAGCGGTCGAGTTGAGACTCTGGCAGGGGATAGGTACCGATATGTTCGATTGGATTCTGGGTCGCGATCACCATGAACGGCGCTTCGAGAATTCGGGTCTCGCCGTCGACGGTGACCTGACGTTCTTCCATTGCCTCAAGCAGCGCTGCCTGCGTCTTCGGCGACGCTCTGTTGATTTCATCTCCCAGCACGAGATTTGCGAAGACCGGGCCTTGACGGAAGTTGAACTGGTTCGAGAGTCGATCCCAGACATTGACGCCCAGCACGTCTGAGGGCAGCACGTCCGGGGTGAACTGGATGCGCCCGAAACTGCCTGATATTGAGTTTGCCAGTGCCTTGGCGAGACTGGTCTTACCGACGCCGGGGATGTCTTCTAGCAGCAGGTGGCCTTCGGAGATGAGACAGAGGAGCGCCCGCTCGATGACCTCTTCTTTGCCCTGCAGAACATGCTGGACATTCGCCATGATGCTCTTGTAGTTCGTCGTGAAGTCTGGGCTCGGAGGGCCGGGTTCTGCGACCCCTGCTGAGCCAGAGTTGTGCGTGTTGTCTGTTTGAGTCATCACCAAGCCGTCGAAAGGGT
>CAYUOD010000625.1:0-1932 GCA_964446225.1 uncultured Acidimicrobiales bacterium
TCACAGGTCGACCCATCAGCCGAACCATTTACCGAACGAGCATCGTCGCCGTCGACATTGTCGTCGTTGTCATCGCCGCTGAGTCGGTCGATGTCGACGAGCACCTCCATCCTGGCGGGCGCTGGCTCGGAGTCAACGTCAGGGCTGGTGAGCAGGTTCACGAAAGCGTCGGCCCTGACCGCGGCGATCCCGTGACGTTCGGCGATCACCTCCCGGGCTGTCATCGCTTCTGAGGTCATCTCAGCTGAGACAGCGTCAGCGATAATCGTGTCAGTTTCGGTGTCGATCGCGTTCTCACACGCGTTCGCATCAGCAGTCGGCAGCACAATCGTGATCGTGGCAGTTCCGTCATAGTTGTCGCGGCGAGTCACACGCCGAGACCTATGAGCAGCAGCTGCCTGTTCTTGTTCTGAGCAACCACCACCGGGTTGGGCTTGACGGTAGCCAGCACAGATCGTCTCGATCTGCACAGCCGTAGAAGCCAGACCCAGGCCACAAAGCTCAGCCTCAGAATCAACGGTCGCCACCCTGGAGATAGCCCGGACCTTCGAATAGGAGAGCTTGCCGTCGCTGAATGCTGCACGAGTCGCTGGTAGTCCTTCGAGGGCTCTGGCTACGCGCACGTGTTCATGGCCCGTTGACGTCGACATCGCACACTTCCAGTTCAACCAATGAGCCGTGCTGCGACAACCCCACGACTCATACCCGCCGCGCCGATCAAAGATCGCGATCCACCCCAACCAGGCCGCAGTAGCGGACGCGATACGCGCAGCGAAGAGCGTCAACTGATCCTCCAACAAACCCAGGGGCGCTGTCTCCCAATCCACACCCCCAGGATCGCCAATATCCTCACTCTGTACATTTGTCCCAATCATGCGATCTCCCCCAAATACCCTGGTCAACACACATTTTACGGTAGGGGTGTGACATTGGATCGGGCCCCGCAGACCACCAAAAAGTCTCCCGCGGAAGACAAAGTTGCCTGACCAGTCAGACGCAATCGATGTCGACGTGGACTAGGTCGAGCGCTGGGCGTCCTGGTGTCGCTGGCGTTTGGGAAAGGGCCAGTTGATGACGAGGGCCCCGACGATGAGTGGGACGTTGAGCACGAGCAGCCACATGAATCCGGAGAAATCGCAGAACTGCGCGGAGTTCTCTTGTGCTAGCCAGAACCCGATGACCCACATCGAGAACAGAACAACAAGCAGAATGTTCGCTGCTGTAACGGCCCGCTTGGGTACCGATGAACGAGAGGTGGCCAAGGCGAGCGCTACGAGGGTGACCGCGCCAAGTACGTAGATGACAAGCATCCAGATTGCCGCACTCGATGCTATTGAGCTGCGGCCATAGGCGAATGGCCCATGATCGCCGTTGGCTCCAATTGGCGGACACTGCTGCAGTCGCAGCCCTCAACGGTAAGGATCGCGATCGACAGCACTGGTAGACCGTGCAGCGCGAGCCACAACCGCCGGGTGATGAGATCGGCAGCCTCACTCACTGACGGCGAGGTCCTGGGCCGCATTGAAGACCGAGCCTGGGATGGCGTCGTAGCCGAGCAGGTCGAGAGCGACGTTGCTGACCTCGTGTTCGCGGATCGGCTGGATGCCCGTCAGGCCCGGCCGGGTGCTACCCGGGTCGGAGCGACCGCCCGGATTTAGGTCGTACAAGTCTGCGCCCGCGGTCACTCCCGGGCCCCACACGATGAAGGGGATGGTGTAGTTACCAACCTCGGTGCTGTCGCCGTGGCCCTTGGTGTCCACGTCTCCGCCATGGTCGGCAACGACAACGAACGCAGTGCTTTGGGCAAGCTCAGCATTGGCTTGGACCGCGTCCATCAGCGCGCCGAGGCTTGCATCTGCTGTAGCGAGCGCGGCCCCGTACTCTGTGCTGCCCCACTCGTTGGCGTGGCCTGTCGAGTCGGGAGTTCGGATA
>CAYUOD010000626.1:0-1931 GCA_964446225.1 uncultured Acidimicrobiales bacterium
AGAGTGGCGGATCCCGCAGTACCGGTCGAACCTCCACCTGAGCGACGGCTGGCCAGCTTGGTGACAATAAGCAACCCGGCCGTTGCGCCGAGTCCGGCGCCGAGGCCCGCGGCGAAGATCGAGCCCAACGAACCTGTCAAAAACACAAAGCCCAATCCGGCGCCGAGTCCGCCGCCGATAGCCTGCGTCCACAGTGCGCCTGGTGCCTGCCCAAAGGTCGCCGCCGCCACCTTCTCAGAAGATCGCAGCGAACTCGAAGCCTGCTGCTCAATCTTCGCGACCCATCTGGACATAGCTCTCCCTCATTGGCAGAGCAATGGTAGCTGTGCCATCAGGCGACACCTCACGCCGCGGTCGCTGACCCGAGCAGCGTCAACCGCCTACCGGATAGAACAAAAGTCTTCCGCGGAAGACAACACACTGACCGCCACGTCCCTAGCCCCAATCGGCTGCGGCCAAGGTGAACCTCTCGATCTCACCGTTTAGCCGAGCAGGGCCATTACGACCCCCTCTGCAGCGCCAGACAACACGATAGAGGGATCAAAGTAGACGCCGGCGGGGATCACCCGGGGAGGTCGCGTAAGTCTCAGGCCAACTCTGCTGTCAGCGAGCGGGAAGTCAGCGACGTCGATCCAGGGCGGACCATCTACCACGAGCCCGCGCCAGACATTCATGGTGTCTATAGAGAACACATCAACGGATCTCACTGACGGATGCAGCCCGTCTGACCAATCAACCGCTGTGTCGAGAAAGATGCCGATATTCCCGGTGTAGAGCGCATCACGAGCAGCATCCCAGAGATGCCCCTGTGTAATCACGTCCTCGACACGTTCCTTGAGGCGTGCCGCCGCGTCGAACCCAGGGGTCACTAAAAGAGCCCGCCAAACGAGGCAGTCTGCTCCGGCGCACAAGTCACTATCTCACTCATACTTTCCTCCACGGGGACAAGCCGTTCGCGCTCAGCAGCTGGCGGTCGATACCTAGCCCGTCGCGCTGGCGCCCGCGACGGCATCGGCGAACAGTTGCGGCTTACCGGCCTTCAGAACCTCTGTCGTTGCGACGGAGTGATCGGAGAAAGTAAACGTCATTGATCCGACGAGCTTGTTGCCGTCAGAAATGCTGACCTTTGGCGCTTTGTCAACGTCGATCTCAAGTAGAAGCTGCTTCGGGCTGTTCACGAACGGCGTCATGTGGAAGAACAACATCCGCTGATCGGTAAGGGCAACCATCATGCGACCTATCGGAAGCTGAGAGGCCTCGTTTTCCATATCGTCGTCGACCCGACTCTTGGCTCTCAGATCGATGACAAGGAGTGCGATCAGGGTGCCGATTCCTCCTCCGCCAGCCGCCGCGACAAATGCGCCCAACGAACTCGATAGCGCCAGCATCCCGGCGAGAGCACCGACGCCAGCACCAATCACCTGTGCCCAGAACGCGCCAGGAGCCTGGCCCAGCGTGGCCGCGATGACCTTCTCATCGGGAAGCAGTGATTTCGCACCAGCACGCTCAACTTTTGCGACCCATCCCGACATGATTTCCCTTCGTCTTCGCTGCGATGCTAATGCTGCACCCCGTTCGGTGTCGGCAGCCGGGCTACAGAGCCTCGAATCGCGAGTTCAGGGTTGGCGCCAGTAGGGTCAAATACAGCGGCGAGAGGACTGATATGAAACTGGGATTGTCGACGGGTTACTGGTCTGCGGGTCCGCCGGCCGGTGTCATGGAACAGATAGCCGCGGCTGACCGACTCGGGTTTGATTCCATCTGGACTGCGGAGGCGTACGGATCTGACTGCTTCACTCCCCTGGCGTGGTGGGGCGCAGCAACGGAGAATGTCAGGCTCGCGACGGGCATCGCTCAGATGTCTGCAAGGACCCCAGCGGCCACGGCCATGGCTGCGATCACCATGGACCATCTCAGCGGCGGCCGGTTCA
>CAYUOD010000627.1:0-1912 GCA_964446225.1 uncultured Acidimicrobiales bacterium
GGTAAAGCTCACGCTACGCTCGGTTCCGGAGCGTGCCTGCGATGAGAACCCGATCGCGGGCTGCAGTCCCGTCCCGCTGGACGTCTAAGCCATGACAGGCCCCGGACCTCGCCAGGGAGTTCGACTTGACGCCATGACCTGGCCAGAGGTCGAAGCTCGGGCTCAGTCGACCGCAGTCCTGCTCGTGCCCATCGGGTCAACCGAACAGCACGGACCCCATCTACCACTCTCAACAGACACAGATATCGCCAAGGCTCTGTGCGACCGCATCGCGGAGAGTCCCGACGAGAACGTCATCATCGCGCCAGAGATCGCCTATGGCTCAAGCGGCGAGCACACCGGTTATGCAGGCACCATCTCCATCGGACAGGACGCGCTCGAGCTCCTCATCGTGGAACTCGGACGGTCAGCTTCAGCAACGTTCGGCCGCATACTGCTGGTCTCAGCCCACGGCGGCAACGCTGCTCCAATACATCGGGCAGTTGCTCTACTGCAGAGCGAATCCCGAGATGTCCGGGCCTTCCAAGCCCGCTGGGACGGCGATGCACATGCAGGCCGAACTGAGACATCCATCCAACTGTCGCTACAACCGGAGAACGTGCACATGGACCTTGCGGTGGTCGGCAATACAAGGCCGCTCGCTGAGATACTGCCAACGCTGCAATCCGGTGGTGTGATGGCCGTCAGCGCGTCGGGCATCCTTGGCGATCCCACAGCTGCCTCACCAAGCGAGGGCAGCAACCTGCTTGACCAACTCTGCGCAGATTTACGTAGCGTGCTGAGGTCATGGAACGACGAGGGGTTGGCCTGATGAGCCCGGGACGCGTCGCAATCGTCACGGGAGCCGGTCGGGGAATTGGAGCAGCGACAGCGCACGCACTGGCAGCACAGGGTTGGAGCGTGCTTGCCGTTGACATCGTCGCGAACGACGAAGCCCTGCCCTACTCATTCGCAACACCAGCCGACCTTGAGCAGACCGTCGATGCGGCTGACCCCGCCGGGCAGGTGCGCTCGTTCGTCGCTGACGTGCGGGACCTCGATGCGCTCACGGAAGCGACGGCCACAGCTGTCGAGTACTGGGGAGGACTCGACGCCGCAATCGCCTGCGCTGGAGCGATAGCCGGCGGGGTCGAGCTATGGAAGGTCCCTCAGGAACAAGAGCAAGCGGTCATCGACATCAACCTTGGTGGTGTGATGACGCTCGCCCGCGCCGCGATTCCTGCTCTCTTGCAGCGTCCAGCACCCCGGTCTGGACGTTTTCTCGCAGTCTCATCAGCCGCAGCAACGAGCGCTATGCCAATGCTGGCTGCGTACTCTGCCGCCAAGGCCGGAATCCACGGAGCCATACGCTCGCTGGCCGCCGAACTAGGACCATCGGGCATCACCGCCAATGCGGTCAGCCCAGGCTCAACCGAGACGCCCATCCTGGCTGAAAGCGCGAGGCTCTACGACCTTGCGCACGCTGGAGAATTCAGCCAACAGCACCTCATCCAACGACTTATCGATCCCTCAGAAGTCGCAGACGTACTGGCATTTCTCGCCAGCGAACAGAGTGGAGCGATAACCGGCGCCGTGATACCCGTCGATGGAGGTCTTGCGACATGAGCCCGGTTGCCCCGCCGATACCGGACGGCCTCAAGGTCACCATCGACACAGACACCCGGCGACTCGATGGACGCACGCTCTATGGCGGCTCACCCGCCCGAATGATCCGGCTCTCCTCTGCTGGGGAAAGTGCACTCAACGAGATCTATGACGGGTTGCCGAGATCTCTCGCAGCAAGGACCCTGGCCCGCAAGCTCATCGACGGTGGACTCGCGCACCCGAGCCCCGCAGCTAAGACTGGCCCCCAGGATGTCACGATCGTGATTCCTGCCCACGACAGAGTTGAGTTGCTGGAGCTCACGCTCAG
>CAYUOD010000628.1:0-1911 GCA_964446225.1 uncultured Acidimicrobiales bacterium
AATGCTGCCGGGTCGAGCAGTCCAAGCAAGACGTCGGCATCGGTGACAGCAGGGATCCTGCCACCCTGGCCGTAGCTGGCGGGGCCTGGGACAGCACCCGCTGACTCCGGTCCGACTTTGAGCAGTCCGAACTGATCGACCCGTGCAAGGCTGCCGCCTCCCGCGCCGATCTCAACGAGATCAACAGACGGTACTGAGACGGGAAAGCCAGAGCCCTTCTTGAATCGGTATGCCCGCGCGACCTCAAAAGTATTGGTGAGCTCTGGCTCGCCGCCTTCTATAAGGCAGGCCTTGGCGGTTGTGCCTCCCATGTCGAAGCACAGCAACCGGTCCTCACCCAGGCGCTTGGCGAACCAGCTGCCTGCGAGGGCACCAGCAGCTGGTCCAGACTCAACGAGGCGAATAGGACTTCGTGCGGCGTCGTCGGCCGACACCACTCCCCCATTCGAGAGCATCATGAGCACCGAGCCACCGAATCCCTCTGCGGACAGCCACTTCTGCAGCTCGTCCAGATAGGGACCGATGATCGGCATGGTCGCGGCGTTGCAGGCCGTGGTGACCATGCGTGGGTACTCGCGAATCTGCGGCGAGATCTCAGCAGAAATACACACCGGTATTCCGAGCTCTCTGCGCAGATGGTTCGCTACTTTCAGCTCGTTGCTGCGATCGGCGTATGAGTTGAGGAAACAGATCGCGACGGACTCGAGTTCGGCCTCTTTGAGCTGTGCGACGAGGACGTCGATATCAGCAACGGTGGGGTCAACAAGTACCTCGCCCTGCGCCGACGTGCGCTCGTCCAATTCGAAGGTAAGGGCCCGTGGAACCGGAGGCGCTGGAAACTCGATCTGCAGGTCGTACATGTCGTAGCGATGTTCATCCCGAATGAGCAACGTGTCGCCGAAGCCCTGGGTGGTGACAAGACCTGCCCGGCCGGTCTTGCCCTCGATGAGCGCATTGGTGATCAAGGTCGTGGCGTGCACGATCGGCGCAGTGATATCGCGCGGAGAAATGCCAGCCTTCTTGAGCAGCTGTGTGACTCCGGTGCGCACGCCGTCGAGGGGTGCGGCCGGTGTGGTGAGGGTCTTGTCGACGACTACCCGGCCTGTTGCCGCATCCAGAAGTACGACGTCGGTAAAAGTCCCGCCGATGTCAACGGCCAGGCGCCAGTCGGCCATTAGCCCTGCCTCAGGTCATCACGCGGCGGACTAAAGACATCCAGGATCCAGCATTCGTTGTACTCGCTGTCCCCAATGAACACACTGTCGCCATGCCAGACGCCCGGGGGTGCGAGGTAAACCTGATTCGCACCAACGCGTACCCGCTCGGAGGTGTCCTGCTCGCCAATACGGAAGTCGAGCGCGCCCCGAGCCACTATGCCGAGTTGTTCCTCGGTCTCATGCATGTGCATGAGCGAGCCGGTGGCTCCTCCAGTGATCCGCCAGAAGCACAACTGGAGTTGCTGGCCGGTGATTACACGACGCCGAAACCCCGGTCGATCAGTCTCGTTGAACTCGTCGTCCTCGAAGAAGTGGCAGAACTGGTCACTCAGATTCATGCATCACCTCCGCTTGGCTCTGGAAAGCGGAGCATTTCAGCCTCGAGATCGAGGGGCCGGATAATGGCCTCGCTGGACTCAGCGCCCCAAGTGTCGGCGGGAGTGAGCCACATGACTTCAAATTCGATGCCATCTGGGTCCTTGCTGTACAGGCTCTTGTTGGCCCCATGATCTGATGCCCCGATGAGCGCGCCTGCTGCATCGAGGCGGTCACGCATCTCTACGAGTTCGCTCAGTGTGGAGACCTCCCAGGCGAAGTGGTACATGCCCACCGTCTGCTTGCCTGCCTGAGAGTCGCCAGCGCCCTCGCCGATCGTGAAGAACGCGACGTCGTGGTGATTTGGGGAGGCTGGGCC
>CAYUOD010000629.1:0-1910 GCA_964446225.1 uncultured Acidimicrobiales bacterium
GAGTTTTGCTCGTTCCTCGACGACCAAGAGACGTGCGAGTTCTTCGGGGATGAGTGTGCCTGGGACGGCGTCACCAGCGAGTGCGCGACGCTGCCCTAGGCCTAGTTGGACTGTGAAGACTTCGTACATTTTTTGGTAGATGCCAAGAAACGGGTGATTGGTGGGTTGAGGAGCCTCGCAATGCCCGAATCCCACGTCCCCGAGAGCAGCATCATCTCCCTGGTCGAGTCGGTAGGCCGGTTCTTGGAGCCTTTGTCCGGACTGTTCGGGTACAAGCCGTCGCACGGTCATGCGCGGATGTACATCTCGGGACGGATGCGGCAGCTCGAACGGCGAACGCTGGAGCCCATTGCGACGGCCAACGGCGTACATCGCCGCCCACTCCAGCAGTTCGTCGGAAACGGACAGTGGTCGGACGAACCTGTCCGGGAGAAAGCCTGCCAGATGATCGCGGAGGAACTGGGGGACCCCAACGGTGTCCTCATCCTGGACGGTAGTGGATTTCAAAAGTGGGGCATCGAGTCAGTCGGTGTCCAACGGCAGTGGCTCGGGCGCCTGGGCAAGAGGGAAAACTGCCAGGTGGGTGAATTCTTGGCCTATGCATCCACCAAGGGGCACACCCTCGTGGACTGCAGCCTCTATCTCCCCGAGTGCTGGGCTGATGACGCCGAGCGCCGCGAAAAAGCGTACGTCCCCGAGGACATCGAGTTCCGCAAGGGATGGCAGCTCGCGTTCGAGTTGGTGATGAAACGCTCCGCAGCGCTTCCCCACCGCTGGTTGCTGGGAGATGACGCGTACGGGCGTGTCGTGGAGTTCCGAAAACAGCTCGATAACGCCGGAGAACGCTATCTTCTGGACGTTCCGTCAAACACGTTGGTCAAGTTGCAGCCCGGCGACAAGAAGGGACAAAGGGTCGATGAGATCGCTAAGTCCATTCCCAAGAGCGAGTGGACGTTCGTCAAGACTCGCGACGGAGAGAAGGGCCCCATCCAGGTCCGGGCCATCAAGATGCGTGTCACCACCGGGGAAGGCGATGATGCTCGTCGTGAAACGCTGCTCGTTGTTCGGAGACCTTCAAGCGGAAAGCACTGGTACTACCTCAGCAACGGCAAAGGATTCACGGTCGAGAAAATGGCCAAGGCGGCTGCCTGCCGGCACTACGTCGAACAGGCTCTGCAGCTCGCAAAGGGCGAAGTCGGCCTCGCTGAATACGAAGTCCGTTCATGGGTTGGATGGCACCACCATATGACCCTGTCCATGTTGGCGCTGCTGTTCCTCGCTACCGAGAATCGTCGCCTTCAAAAAAACTCCAGCGCTCACGGTCCCGCAAGTCCGGCGCATCATTGCGTTCCTTCTCGGGCTGCCTGAGCCAACGCCTGACGCGATTGCCCAGATCGCGGCCGACGTCGCGCGCCAACTTCGCCGCAACGAGGAAGCTCGTCGCGAGCACTGGAAGTCCAGAGGCCGTCGCGCCCCGTCGCGAAGCGCATCTGAGGACCCGTGGAGTTGATCTCGTGACCTTCCTTCACAGTCCAACTAGCCCTAGCCCTAGCGGATGGCGTCGCGGAGGCGGGCACGATTGCGATGGCCGCAGGCTCGTTTCTTGAGGAGCCGAGCACCGTTGCCTCGTCCAGGAGCGGAAGGGCGGACGCCCCGACCTCCTCGCCTGTCAGACGGCGCTGGACACCTGCGAGGCCTCGGACGACTGCGGCGTTCGCCCGTTCGCCGGGCCCCTGCTTTGGATCCGCCGAACCTCGTACACTCTCCCCGCTTGGAGTCGCAGCGTAAGATCGGACTCGTCGGTGCGACCGGGGTCGGCGTGGGCGCGATCGTGGGCGGCGGGATCTTCGTGCTCGCCGGCGTGGCGTTCGCGAGCGCGGGCCCCGGCGCGATCTTGGCGTTCGCACTCA
>CAYUOD010000630.1:0-1904 GCA_964446225.1 uncultured Acidimicrobiales bacterium
AACTCATGGAGGCGGGCTGGACGGTGCTCGAGTTCACCTGGAATCAGGTGTTCCGTGAGAGCGAGATGGTCGTCGCGACGGTGAGGAAATGGTTAGCGCGCCAAAATCCACGGGAGGCGTAACGTCATTACGCCATTTGGGATGGGCTTACGCTTCCCGGGTGTTAGGTACCGAGGGCGGCGAGGAGATCTCCAAGCAGATAGCCCAGGTGTTCGTACACGATTTCTGAGTAGTCGGCTTCGTCGGCGGCGGTGGGGCGGCGGTCCTCAGAGACATCGAGGGCGGTGCCAATTACGAGGCGGATGTCGTTGATGATGCCGATCCAGACTTCTGCTTGATCCATACGCAGATGGCGTTCGTTGAGGGAGCCCTCAAAGACGTCAAGATTGTCTAGCCTCTTGCTTAGTAGTAGATCGTGAGAGGTCGCGATAAACGCCTCGTTCGCCTCTGGATCGGTCGGGTATGCCGTGGGAAAGAGGCGCCGCGTGGCGTCGGTCCTTTCGCCGAGCAGAAGCTCGCGATACTCGTCGCCGAGTTGGCGCAGCACCGAGCGTTCGTCGTCGGAGATGTTCACCTTGATGCCACCGCTGTGTGGCTTGAATCGGCGCACGGTTACTTATCCTGCTGCATGGTTGCCCAGAGTCCG
Source organism: uncultured Acidimicrobiales bacterium (assembly GCA_964446225.1). GTDB lineage: Bacteria > Actinomycetota > Acidimicrobiia > Acidimicrobiales > Poriferisodalaceae > CAYUOD01. Next base: position 647 of record CAYUOD010000630.1, read on the forward strand.
TGTTCGTGGAGACGCATAACGTCCGCTTCGGCCTGCTCGCGAGATCCGTTGGAGACCACTGCGCGGCCCTTCTCGTGCACATCCATCATGAGACGGTTGGCTTTGGACTTGCTGAATCCGAAGAGTTTCTGGAATACCCATGCGACGTACTCCATGAGATTGATCGGATCATTCCATACGAGCACGATCCAGGGCGTGTCGAGCAGAATGCCAGGTTCGGACGGATCTGCCTCCTGCTCGGCGCCTGATTCTTCGCTCATGCTAAGGCTCGCTCTCTGGCTGAGGTGGCGACGAGCAAGGTCCAGGTTGCGCCAACCATGGCTGCGGTCGCGCCGGCGATGTGGAGTGCGACAAGAAGAGCGGGGATGTCATTGAAGTACTGGACATATCCGATTGTGGCCTGAATCACGATGATCCCAACGAATATCTTGAGCGATTGGGCGATCGCACTGTCGGCCTGCGGACTTCTCGCAACACGCCAGATCAGAAACGCGAGGATTCCGATCAACAGAATCACGCTTGTCCCGTGGATCTTGGCCACGCTCTCGAGCGGCACGTCTAAACGCTTCGCGTCCTCGTCTCCGGCATGGGGTCCCGCGGCTGTGACCACGGTTCCAAGAACGGTGACAACGATGGTGGTCACAAACATGAGCCATACACCGCGGACAACGGTGGGGGAGAGGTGGGGTTGGCGGTCTCTTTCACCGGCTCGAAAGTGCAGCACGACAGCGTTCACGATCAACGCCATTGAGACAAGAAAGTGTGCGGCGACGACGCCGGGCAGGAGTTCGAGCCTTACGGTTATGGCGCCGAGCAGGATCTGGGCCACGACGCCGGCAACGAGCCCCCACGCGAGCCACACAAGATCTGGGCGCGGTTCGATGAGGCGTCTCGCTCCGAGGATCGCAAGAATGACAGCCACGGATACTGCGCCAGTGAACAGTCGGTTTCCGAATTCCACCCAGGCGTGAAAGTCCGTGGCGGGCACGATTTGATAGGTCTCACACTGCGGCCAGGAGCTGCAACCGAGGCCCGAGCCGGTAAGACGCACGGCACCGCCACTCACCACGATGATGCACAACAGCACCAGCGCGGCCATCGTCAGGCGTCGATAGCGTTCGAGAGTCAGCCGGCGTCTCACCCCTAAGATCGTAGGTCAGATACGCGTAGCTCAGAGCTGCCCCCAGGGTGTCTGCGGCGCGGTCATTGGTGATGTGGGCGCTCTTGGCCGTAATCTGGTGCAGTGATCTCTGCACGG
>CAYUOD010000631.1:0-1895 GCA_964446225.1 uncultured Acidimicrobiales bacterium
CCCATGAGTAACCAGCCTCTTATCGAATATCTTCCAGACTCAAGCGACCCCGACGAGTTGCTGCTGAGCTTCATGACCTACGCCGAAGACCAGGGCCTTGAACTCTACGAGGCCCAGGAAGAGGCAATCCTCGAGCTTTTCAGCGGTAACAGCGTCATCCTCAATACCCCCACGGGCAGCGGAAAATCGCTCGTAGCGCTGGCCGCCCACTTCCTCACCCTCGCCACCAATACGTGCAGCGTGTACACCGCTCCTGTGAAAGCGCTGGTGAGCGAAAAGTTCTTCAATCTGTGCCACGAATTCGGCGTCGACAACGTGGGCATGATGACCGGCGACGCCGCGGTGAATCCTGATGCTCCGATCCTGTGCTGTACCGCAGAGATCCTCGCCAACCTGGCACTCAGGGACGGCGATAAGGCCGACCTGGCAGCAGTGGTGATGGACGAGTTCCACTACTACTCAGACCGCGACCGGGGAATGGCATGGCAGATACCGCTGCTGACGCTTCCGCAATGTCAGTTCCTGCTGATGTCTGCCACGATGGGTGACACACAGTTCTTCGTGGATGAAATCACCAGCCGCACCGGCACCGAAGCCGTGCTCGTGAAATCCACCGAACGACCTGTGCCCCTGTCGTTTGAGTACCGCACCACACCGCTGCACGAGTCGCTCCAAGAGCTGCTCGACACGAAACGAGTGCCGGTCTACATCGTCTATTTCACCCAGAAGAACGCCACGGACGCTGCGCAGAAGCTCACTTCCGTGAACGTACTCAACAAAGAAGAAAAGCAGCAGATCAAAGAGGCAGTGGCAGGCTTCGGCTTTGACTCACCCATCGGCAAGGACCTGAAACGATTCGTGTTGCACGGAATCGGCGTGCACCACGCTGGCCTGTTGCCCAAGTACCGACTGCTCGTTGAGCGCCTCGCCAAAGAGGGACTCCTCAAGATCATCTGCGGAACCGACACCCTGGGCGTAGGCGTAAATGTCCCGATCAAGACAGTCCTCTTTACCCAGCTCTGCAAGTGGGACGGGCGCAAGACGAGAGTGTTGACTGTTCGAGACTTCCAGCAGATCGCGGGCAGGGCCGGCCGCGCTGGCTTTGATGATCAGGGCTGGGTCTGGGTCCAGGCGCCAGAGCACACGATCGAGAACCTCCGACTCGACGCCAAAGCAGCCCAGGACCCGAAGAAGAAACGCAAGTTCGTCAAGAAGAAGCCGCCCGACCGCGGCTACGCCCACTGGGACACACAAACACTCACCAAACTCTCCGAGGGCACACCAGAACAGCTCAGGAGCCGGTTTGATGTGAGTCACGCGATGATGCTGCATCTGCTCACCAGGCCAGGGGACGGATGCGCCGCTGTCCGCACGCTGATGGTCGACAACCACGAGACCCGCACGCGTCAACGTCGCCATATTCGCCGGGCAGTCGCCATCTACCGGGGGCTGCTTGAAGCGGAGATTCTGGAGATCCACGACGAGCCCGACGAGTTCGGACGACTCATCAGCCTGCATCCTGATCTGCAGGAAGACTTCCGCCTGAATCAACCTCTTTCGCCTTACCTCGTACAGGCCATTGAAGTCCTGGACAAAGACTCAGGCGATTACCACCTCGAGGTTCTGAGCGTCGTGGAAGCGATCCTCGAGAATCCCGGTGTCGTACTGGCCGCTCAGCTCGACCGCCTGCGGACCGAGACCATCACCCGCCTCAAGTCAGAGGGCGTGGAGTACGACGAGCGCATGAACATTCTCGACAGCCTCGACCACCCAAAGCCGCTCCATGACTTCCTGGAAGGATCCTTCGCAGTCTTCGCCCGCCAGCATCCCTGGGTCGAGCAGGACTACATCCGGCCCAAGTCGGTGGCCCGCGACATGCTCGAACGGGTCATGAC
>CAYUOD010000632.1:0-1894 GCA_964446225.1 uncultured Acidimicrobiales bacterium
ATGAGGTGGCGAACCAGGTTGAAGCCCTTGGCGTCATGGGCGACGTAGACGGCAAACTGGCAGTGTTGATCGACGACATGATTGATACCGCTGGCACTATGTGCTCGGCCGCCGAGGTCCTGCGACTCAACGGCGCCTCAGATGTGTGGGCCATGGCTACTCATGGTTTGTTCTCAGAACCAGCGGTTGACAGGTTGAAGAATTCGGTGATCTCACGGGTCATTGTCACGAACACGCTTCCGTTTCCTTCTGAGAAGCAGTTCGACAGCCTCGAGATACTCTCGTGCGCCAGCGTCATCGCCCGAGCGATGGAAGCCATCTTCTCGGACACGTCGGTGTCCAAGATCTTTGATGGTGAGAATTACAGCTAGGCAGTGGCGGGTGGAGTGCTGCTGGATTTTGGCCCTCTCCAGGTGAGGCGTAGCTTCATTGCTCTGAGCGCAATCCAGTTACGCATCATCGAAGAGTTCGGACCCATTTACCCCAAGAGATGGCGCGCTCTTTTTCATTGGCCGCAACATGCTCTAGACTGTACGGCCGTCCCTAGATCTCCCGCGCTGCTGTAGCGCGTCCCGAGGAGCAAGCCCTCATGCAAGAAGCAACCCTCGTCGCCGATTCTGATCGCGACCTTGGATCCGCCTCATCTCGTCGTCTCCGTAAAGAGGGCAAGGTGCCTGGAGTTCTTTACGGAAAAGGTGGAGAAGCCACGCCACTTTCGGTCTCCTCTAAGGAGCTCCGAGCAATTCTCGCGGAGGCCGGCGGCAACGCCGTCGTTCGTCTTCAAGTGGCTGGTGACGAGCACCTAGCGCTCGTCAAGGACATTCAGCGTCATCCGGTTGCCCAGTCCATCGATCACATCGACTTTGTGCTTGTGTCGGCGACCGACAGTGTGCACGTGGAAGTACCCATCCACCTCATTGGTGAGGCTGAAGCCGTTGGTTTTGCGGGTGGCGTTGTCGAGCAGGCCATCTTCCACGTCCACGTTCATTGCAGCCCGGTTGCAATTCCTGCGTTCGTTGAGGCGGACATCACCGGAATGGAACTCGGCGTCGCATTGACCGCCGCTGCAATCGTGCTGCCTGAGGGCGTTGAGCTTGATCTCGACGAGTCCCAGACCATCGCGTCAGCGCATATGACCCGTGCAGCTATTGCTGACGAGGTTGATGAGACCGAAGAGGACGAAGATGGCGAAGAAGACACTGAGGAAGTGGCCGAGTAGCCGGCCTCGTAGTAGCCACTGATGTCGATCTTCGCTGCTGCGCGGGATCGCAGAGGCACGCCGGCGGATCTGCTGGTGGTTGGCCTCGGAAACCCAGGATCCGAGTACGTTGGCACCCGTCATAATGTTGGGGTCGAGGTGCTCGAACTGCTGGCCGCTCGCTGGGGCGGGCGCCTCAAACTGCGGCCAAAAGAGAAGGCCACTGTCGCTGAAGTAAAGGTAGACGGACGTCTTCTGGTGCTGGCGTTCCCGCAGACCTACATGAACCTCTCAGGAGAGTCGGTCGGTCCGCTGGTGAAGCGTTACGGCGTGAGCGACCCAAACCACATCGTCGTCGTCCACGACGAACTCGACCTTGACGTCGGGCGCCTGAAGATCAAGTCCGGTGGAGGCCTCGCGGGACACAACGGGCTCAAATCCATCAAGCAGCATCTCCGCACGGCGGACTTTCTGCGGATTCGTCTGGGTGTCGGCAAGCCGCCTCACAGTGGTGCAGGGAAGAGCTATGTTCTGCGTCCCCCCGCCAAGGCAGAACAGATCGAGTTCGACATCATGGTGCAGGAGGCCGCGGACGCCGTCGAACTCCTGCTGGACAAGGGCGTCGAACGGGCAATGAACCGCTACAACCAGTGATGCTCGACCGACTGCTCGACACCGAGGGGCTGCGCTCACTTC
>CAYUOD010000633.1:0-1888 GCA_964446225.1 uncultured Acidimicrobiales bacterium
CTCGTTCAGGGTGACGTGGTGCTGCTTCCGCACGGCGCTGGCCACACCCTGTCAGACAGTCCAGGTACTCCTGCTGAACCCTATTTGGATGTGGCGGCCCGCTCTCGGGAGATCACACATCAGCCACAGGATGGCCCTGAGCCCCCGAAGACGATCCTGCTCTGCGGCACGTACGAGTTCGAAGAACGGGAGCGTCACCCGTTGCTCTCACTTCTTCCCGCGGTGATTCACATTCCAGCCGACGAGGCAGATGCCAACTCGTCCCTGCAGGGAGTGGTTCGTATCCTGATGCGTGAGTACAGCGACGATGCACCTGGCTCGACGTCGGCTATCTCTCGCCTCGTGGACGCACTCTTCGTGTTCCTGGTTCGGGCCTGGCTTGCCCGCCAGGCCGCTTGCACCGCGGGCTGGCTCGGGGCACTTCGTGATCCCCAGATCGGTGTCGCACTTTCGCTGATTCATGGGGATCCGGCGCGGCCCTGGAGGGTCGCCTCGTTGGCCAACGAGGTCGGTATGTCCCGGGCGGCCTTCGCGAGGAGGTTCGTGGAGTACGTCGGCGATACACCGCTGGCCTATCTGACCCGCTGGCGGATGATGCGGGCGGCCCAGATTCTCCGGGCATCGAAGGAGCCTGTCTATGTGGTGGCCGGGCAAGTGGGATACGAGTCTGAGACTGCCTTCAGTAAAGCCTTCATGCGTACCTATGACAGTGCCCCGGGTCGGTATCGAGCCAGCCACCGCGTTCCTGCGGGCGCAAGCCGATAGGGTGACACAACTGTCGCAACGGTCTGGCCATGCAGAACGCACCCACCTCACCAAACATCAGAGCCCGTGATGCTGCGGCGCAGCTGAAGTGCTGGTCCGGGCCGGTCGCTCCGCAGCCTCTTGACGGCGGACTCACGAACACGAACTTCATTGTCCGTGACGGCACCGAGACCTACGTTGTTCGTATTGGCGATGACATTCCGCTGCACGGAATCGTTCGGAGTTTCGAAGTGGCGGCCTGTCGAGCAGCTCACGCCAGTGGACTCTCGCCCGAGATTGTCCACCACGAGCCCGGTGCTCTCGTCATGCGCTATGTCGACGCGAGAACGCTGACCGAGGCGGACATCCGCGAGCCAGCGACCTTGCTCCGCGTCGTTGATCTTGTCAGGCGGTGCCACAGCAGCATGCAAGACCATCTGCCCGGTGCGAGCGCTATGTTCTGGGTCTTTCAGGTCTGTCGGAACTATCTGTCGATAGCCGAGCGCGGTAGTGGGCGGCGTGCTGCGATACTGCCTCACCTCGCTAAAGCGAATGCTGTTCTTGAGCAGGCAGTTGGACCGATCCAACCAAGCTTCTGCCACAACGACCTCCTCGCGGCGAACCTGCTTGACGACGGTGAGAGGCTCTGGCTGTTGGACTGGGAGTACGCGGGCTGGAACACACCACTGTTCGATCTCGCCAATCTCGCATCCAACTGTGAGTTGGACTCCGCCGGGGAGCGTCTGCTCCTTGAGGCCTACTTTGGTCATCCGCCCGACGCACGACAGGATGCTGCGTTCTCGGCCTTCAAGTGTGCCTCGCTTCTGCGGGAGTCGCTGTGGAGCTTGGTTCAGGAGGACCATTCACTCCTTGAGGTGAGCTACGAGGATTACACCGATAAGCATCTGGCACGCTTTGATGACTGCTACTTGAGCCTGGCTGTGAGGTCATGACTTGTTGAGTACGGAGATGCCTTCACAGGCTGAGATCGTCATCGTTGGGGGCGGCATCATCGGATGCTCGACCGCCTATCACCTTGCTCTGGAAGGTGCAAAGGACGTGGTGCTCCTAGAACGGGCACAGTTGACATCAGGCTCCACATTTCATGCCGCGGGCCTCGTCGGACAACTCAGGTCTTCTCGCA
>CAYUOD010000634.1:0-1885 GCA_964446225.1 uncultured Acidimicrobiales bacterium
CCCGAACTGCTCGTGTCGGTGCACGGCAACAGCGTGCAGTCGCAGCCAATGGCCGGGACGACTCCGTTCACGGGCAACCCGACGCTCGACGCTCAGGCGGCTGCTGCACTGCTCGCCTCGGCCAAAGACCTCGAAGAACACCAGTACACCATCGACATGGTGCACGACACGTTGCTTGAATGGTGCAGCTACCTGGATAGTGGCACCGCCCCCGAGGTCCACGCAGTGGCAAACGTCCAACATCTGGCATCAAGAGTCGTTGGTCGCCTCAGCAGCCCGTTCGCGAGCGCCCTTGAGATAGTGGCCGAACTTCACCCCACCCCCGCAGTCGGCGGACTACCAAGAACTGTTGCCCTGGAACTGATGCGCGAACTCGAGCCTTCAGAGCGCGGCCGTTACGCGGGACCGGTCGGCTGGATCGATGCCAACGGCGACGGTGAGTTCGGGGTGGGCATCCGAAGCGCGCAGCTGCACGGCAATCGCGCCGTCATGCGCTCAGGGGTCGGAGTTGTCGCTGACTCTGATCCGGCCGCTGAACTCGCCGAAACGAGAGCGAAGTTCCGCGCTATGTTCGGGGCCTTCAATCGCCTCTAGTGAGGGCGGACGCGACAGCACTGTTCAGCGACCGGTGAATCGCAAGATTCTTGGCACGATCGGTCCTGACTACCGCGGCCCGCACACCGCCAGTTCCGACAAGTTCCACGAGTTCTTCCTGGCTTGACACTTCGTGGGCTTCCACGCCGTAAGCCTCAAGGAGCCGCAACGGATCAACACCACTCGGCGTGCCGAACAACTGCTCATACTGCTCAGTAGACAACAGGTCATGCTGCGGCAGCAAACTGAAGATGCCACCTCCCTGGTTGTCGATTACGACGAGAAGAAGGTCAACATCGTGGTCAGCGAGGCCCACAAGCCCATTGCTGTCGTGCAACAACGCAAGATCGCCGATAAGCAACGCCGTGGGTGCCCCCGATGCAACCGCAACACCAACAGCGGTCGAGACCACGCCGTCGATGCCGTTCGCGCCACGATTGGCATGCACAGAGATATCCGAGCGCCGCTGCGCGTACCAGTCGACATCGCGTATCGGCATGGACGAGGAGAGCACGAGACGGGCGTCAGCGGGAAGGGCCGCGGCCAGGCGGCGGGCAACGGCCGGCTCACTCATCGGTTCGGCGTACAGGACGCCCTCGATGGCCCACTGGGCAGATCGCTCATCGGACTGCCAAATGTTCAGCCAACCTTGCACGGGGAGCTCTTGGACGGCCGTGCAGACCTCGTCAATGAGGACTTCCAGATCACCGGACGAAATCGAAAGGTCGACGTCGTGGCTTGTATCTAGCCACGGCATCCCCGACTGCATCAGGTGCACACGATGCGTCGAGAGTGCGGCGAGCCACTGCCAGGTGATCTTGGAGGTGGGCTGCTCACCAATCCTGAGCACGATGTCCGGCTTACTGAGAGCCGACCGGGATTCTGATCTCAGGATTGCGTCTGCGACACCCACCACTACGGGCGATCCGCCCAGGTTGCTGCGAGAGTCAGCGAGTATCGGCCAGCCGAGGCGCTCAGCCAATCGGATCACTCCGCCTGGTGTCCCTGCGCCGGCAACAATGACGCCCTGGCGACCCTGAAAGAGAGCGGCGAGTCGCAGGCCGTCGTCTGGAGCATGACGCATGGCCTCCCGCCTGTGTTGCCATGCCCCCTCACCTCTGGCTTCAGGAAGTGGTGCTGGACGCGCCGCCAACGGATCCCGGAACCGCAGATTCAGATGCACCGGTCCAGGCTGGTTTCCAAGACTGGCGAGCAGCGCCTTCGACGCGAGTGAGCGCCAGGTGTGAGCCTGCTCTGCATCCGCGACACCCGGATCGTGGAACCAGCGGAC
>CAYUOD010000635.1:0-1869 GCA_964446225.1 uncultured Acidimicrobiales bacterium
TCGAACACAAGTGGACGCTGCAGCCGCTGCGCATTCAAGTGATGCTGCGGGCCACGGTCGAACCGATGCCCGGGGGACTCCCCATGGTGGGAGACACTCTTTCGGGCATCTACTTCCGACCCGAGAGCAATGGCCAGCAGATACTCATGGGCTCTGTGCGTCCCGAGGACGAGGAAGAGTCGGTCGCTGATCCAGACAAGCTCGACCCGCAGATCGACGAAGACCTCAAGCAGCGCATGCTCTACGGACTCCACCATCGCTTGCCTGGCCTCGAACATCGGGGTCGCGTCACGGGAGTGGCCGGCCTGTACACGATGAACGAACAAGATGTTCATCCCGTTGTCGGGCCGACCCATGTTGACGGTTTCTACGTCGCCAACGGCTTCAGTGGTCACGGGTTCAAACTTGCACCCGCCGTCGGGTCACTCATGGCACAGATACTCACCGGTGAAACTCTTGAAGGTGACACCACCGTTTCGCCTGAGTTCCTGTCGATAGAGCGAGAGAGCCTTGCCGTACGAGAGAAGAGTGTGCTGGCCTAGAGCAGGCTCACCAGCAGCTCACGGGTAGCTGCGAGCTCGTCAGCGTTACCAAACTCAGCGGCGGTGAACATTGTCGCCCCAGCGTCGAACAGGCCAGCGACGCGCTCGGCAACTTCGTCGGCCGAACCGATGATGGCCACATCCTCTGGTCCGCCGGCGCCCTCGCGGTCAAGCATCGACCTGTAAGAGGGAAGCTGGCCATAGATCGCAAAGTCTTTGGCTGCCTTCGCTCTCGCCGCAGCAGCGTTCTGGGTGACGCAAACTGGCAGTGACACGATTGCACGTGGAGTCGGACGGCCCGCGCCCTCCGCAGCAGCGGCCATGACCGGGACGATGTGATCTCGCAATGTCGCAGGCCCAACCATCCAGGTAGCTGTTCCGTCGGCGACGCGTCCTGCAAGCTCCAGCATCTTCGGACCCAGTGCTGCCAGCACAACCGACGGTTGCGGGGCAGGTACGTCAATCGCACCACGACCGGTAATCGTCTCACCCGAGGCGTTCGCTGGTTGTCCAGCCAAGATAGGCATCAACACATCCAGATATTCGCGCATGTGGCGCAGCGGCTTCTCATAGGACAAACCCCACATGCCCTCAACCACAACCTGATGCGAGAGGCCGATGCCCAGGATCAGTCGTCCGTCGCTTACCTGACTTACCGTCAACGCCTGCTGGGCGAGCATCATGGGATGCTGACGGTAGGTCGGTACCACGGCTGTGGCAAAGTCGATGTCGGCGACCATGGTCGATGCCACAGCAATCGCTGTGAGTGTGTCGAGGCTAAATATCTGAGGCATCGAGTAGGTGCTGAAACCCTGCTCAGCAGCAGTGGTAGCCCGTTTGATGATGTCGTCGACAGTCGTCGCGCTGCCCGATATGCCAATGTCCATTGCAATCCCCAGTTTGGTCTCGGCGGAGATTAGCTCAGGTTGAGAATATTGCCTTCATCGTCGATGTCGATGTGAGCGGCTGCGGGATTCTTTCCGAGGCCCGGCATCGTGCGCATGTCGCCGCAGATCGGATATATGAAGCCTGCGCCGACCGATGCGCGTACCTCGCGTACAGGCAAGGTCCAGCCTTTGGGTGCGCCCTTGAGCTTCGCGTCAGACGACAACGAGAGGTGTGTCTTGGCGACGCAGATCGGAAGGTCTCCGAACCCAGCGTTCTCATAGGTATCAAGCTCACGATTCGCCCGCACCGAGAAGTCGACGTCGTCGGCCCCGTACACCTTGGTGGCAATGGTGCGGATCTTGTCGCGCAGTGACATCTCACTCGGGTAGAGGAGCTTGAACTCGCTTGGCTCTTCTGTGGCCTCAGCGACTGCCTCGGC
>CAYUOD010000636.1:0-1864 GCA_964446225.1 uncultured Acidimicrobiales bacterium
CTACGCCCAGGACCTGGAGCGCGTTATTGACTTTGAACGGATTAGTGCTGCGGCCTTCAAGCTCGTGGTGGACTACTCATTCGGCTCGACTTCGGTCGCCATGCCGGGCGTCTTTGCCAAGCTCGGCGCCGATGTGTTGGCGGTGAACCCGTATGCCTCCACCGCCCGAGCTGTCGAGATCGACTTCCGCCAGCAGACCCACGACATTGCCCGCCTCGTGACCGCCTCGGGCGCTGAGCTTGGCGCCATCATCGATCCTGGCGGTGAGCGTCTCACACTCATAGACGGCCGAGGTCGGGTGCTCAGCAGTGAGCAGTCGCTGCTGGTGCAGGCGTTGCTGAGCGTGCGCCGAGCGCCGGGCGTCGTGGTGGTGCCGTTGCCCGTGTCGAGCCAGTTTGAGTCGATCCTTGAGAGCAATGGCGGTGTTGTCCTGCGCACCAAGCTCGCAGATACCGCGGTGATGGCCGCAGCGGCGGAGGCAGGCGTTGTGTTCGGCGGGACCCTGCAGGACGGCTTCATTCGCCCAGACTTTCAACCTTCGCCGGACGCGGCCGCCGCCCTGTTCTCGATCTTGGAGTCGTTGGCCACGCTGGATGCTTCGTTGGCTGACGTTGTCGACGAGATACCACCGAGCAACGTGGCGCATGAAGTCGTGCCGACATCCTGGGCCGCCAAGGGTGCCCTTATGCGGCAGGTCATGGGCTGGGCCGAGGGCGCTGAGGTCGAACTCCTGGATGGCGTGAAGGTGATGAATTCCACTGGCTGGGTCCTCACTGTGCCTGACCCGCGTCTGCCAGCGACCCATGTTTGGGCCGAGGCGGCGAATCTCACCTCGGCGCGCACCGCCGCGAGCGATCAGGTGAAGCGTATCGTCGCCGAAATCGGAGAATTTGGTGCCGTTTAGGGCACCACACCACGCTCCGATCCGGTAGCGTCATCGTTCATGGAGCTTCCAGAAGACCTTCGATACTCAGATAAGCATGAATGGGTTCGCCTTGAGGGCAACCTCGCCCGCGTAGGTATCACCGACTATGCCCAGGACGCACTCGGCGACATCGTCTATGTTGACGTGGTTGACAGCGGCACGGCGCTCGCCTACGACCAGACGCTGGGCGAAGTTGAGTCCACAAAGTCCGTCTCGGATGTGTACGCCCCAGTGGCTGGAACAGTCGTAGAAATCAACCCATCCCTGGCCGACAGCCCGGAGCTGCTGAACAGCGATCCTTACGGCGAAGGCTGGATTGCGATTATTGAACTGGCCGAGGGCGCAGGCACTGATGCGCTCATGAGCGCAGCGGACTACGCAGCGCTCACCGAAGGGGAGTAACTCGTCATGTCAGGCGTGTATTGCAATCAGTGCGGACATCACAATCCTGCTGGCTCGCGATACTGCTCGTCGTGTGGCGCCTCACTTGGTGTCGGCGTTGAGGATCACACCGAGACCATCATGTTGGATGAGTCCGTCCCGATCGAGAACCTTGTTCACGCCGGCGACGATCCGGTGCTTGCTGTGATGTCCGGCCATCGGGCCGGCAGCAGCTATGTGCTGCGCAACGAGGTCGTGCAGATCGGTCGACATCCGGACAGCGACATCTTCTTGGACGACATCACCGTGTCCCGGCGTCACGCATCGTTGCATCGAGTCGGCAACGACTACCAGCTGCGCGACGCTGGCTCGCTGAACGGTACCTATCTCAACCATGAACGCTGTGAGGAAGCGACGCTTCGTCAGAGCGATGAGCTTCAGGTGGGCAAGTTCAAGCTCATGTACCTCACCCCTACCGGTGAAAGCGACAGTGTTGACTGAGGGGCAGACACATCTGTCCATCGGGGAAGTTCTCGTTCTCGTGCAGGTGGACTTTCC
>CAYUOD010000637.1:0-1853 GCA_964446225.1 uncultured Acidimicrobiales bacterium
GCACTCTGTTGACCATGGTTGCGTTTCCGTTGTTCCTGGCCGGGAACTCGCAGGCCAGCTGGGCTGATCAGGCACTGGTTCTGGGCTGGTTGGTCGCCATTCCGGGTCTGATCACGAGCTACGCGGCGGCTGCTGCATATGTGCCAATCGCATTGACCGCGCTAAAGCAGGGGAGAGCTGACCGACTGGCTTCCCAGGGAGCTGAGGAATCATGAAGGCAGTGATCATGGCGGGCGGCGAGGGCACAAGGCTCAGACCACTCACCTCCCGTACCCCCAAACCGATGATGCCAATCGCCAACCGTCCCATGATGGAACACGTCATCGACCTGCTGAGGCGACACGGACTTACGGACATCGTGGTGACTCTGGCGTTCATGCCAGATGCAATCCGCACCTACTTCGGCGACGGCTCGGACTTCGGCGTCAAGCTGAGCTACGCGGTGGAGGAGACCCCGCTTGGCACGGCCGGTTCAGTGCGCAACGCCGCCCACCTGTTGGATGAGCGTTTCCTCGTCATCTCCGGCGACGTGCTGACCGACATCGATCTCAGCGAGGTCATCGCGTTTCACACCGAGCGCGAGGCCGTCGCAACGATCGCTCTCACCCCTGTGGCCAGCCCTTTGGAGTTCGGCATCGTCATCACCTCCGAGGATGGCACGATTGAACGGTTCCTCGAGAAGCCCACCTGGGGTGAGGTGTTCTCAGACACCATCAACACCGGCATATTCGTGCTTGAGCCGGAGGTACTGGACCTGATTCAGCCCGGCGGGCAGGTCGACTTCTCGGGCGACGTATTCCCTGTCCTGCTTGAGCAGGGCAAGAAACTGCTGGGCGCGGTATCTGAGGGCTACTGGGAGGATGTGGGCACCCTTGAGGCCTACGTCAAAGCTCACCAGGATGTCCTCGACGGTAAGGTCGAGGTGGCCATGAGTGGCTTCGAGATCTCTGAAGGCATCTGGTTGGGCGCTGGGTCCTCAGTCGATCCAACGGCCAAGATCGAAGCGCCAGTGGTGATCGGCGACTCCTGTCGTATTGGTGCCGGAGCGAGCGTTGGGCAGTACACGGTGCTGGGCAACGACGTGCGCGTCCGAAGCGGGGCGTCGCTGAGTCGATCAGTAGTGCACTCACACACCTACATTGGTGCTGAGGCGTCGCTGCGCGGAGCAGTGGTTGGACGCAGCTGCGACATCCGCCCGAGCGCGAGCCTTGAAGAAGGCGTTGTGTTGGGCGACGAGTGCTTCATTGGTCAGCACGCAGTGCTGGGCGGCGGTGTAAAGGTCTATCCCGGTAAGACTGTCGAAGCGGGCGCCGTGGTAAACGACTCGATTATCTGGGAGTCCAGAGGCACGCGGGAGATACTCGGACCAGAGGGCGTCACCGGTCTCGCGAACCTCGATTTCACGCCAGAGTTGGCGGTACGGGTCGCCCACGCCTGGGCGAGCACGATGCCGGTCGGCTCGACAGTGGTCACCAGCCGCGACACGAGCCGTTCCGCCAGAATGCTGAAGCGGGCGTTCATGTCTGGTCTGAATGCGGGTGGCGTGAACGTGCTGGACCTTGAGGTCGCCTCGATACCTGTCACCCGGGCCTCGGCCCATTGGCCTGAAGTCAGCGGCGGAGCAAGCGTGCGCCTTGTGCCCGGGGATCCGGAGTCCGTGACGATGCGACTGATGGGCGGTGAGGGCATCGATCTGGACGAGTCCGCTCGCCGGAAGATCGAGCGACTTCTCCAGCGCCAGGACTACCGGCGGGCAATGGGAGCCGAGATCGGTGAGATTCGCACGCCTCCCCGGGTCACCGAACGCTACGCCCAGGACCTGGAGCGCGTTATTGACTTTGAACGGATTAGTG